>CAVTLU010000016.1:0-113810 GCA_963735545.1 uncultured Acidobacteriaceae bacterium | reverse complement strand
GGAACGCTCCCAAAATGCCAAAGCCCCGAGCATAGCTCGGGGCTTCGAGATACTAAACGGCGTCCGCCAAACACTTACTATGATAAACGGGCCAGTTGAATTGTCAAGAGACTTTGGTATCGAGTGACCCGAGGAGGGCAAGGGAGTCGAACCCTGTGGCTGCAAAACCACTCGACGTTTGGCGGACGCCGTCCAGTACCCACTGGCAATACCCTCCTAAACGCTCGTCCACCGTGTAACATTTTATGAGCACTTACTAACGAAACGAACCGCGTGCCCGTAAATATTTGAGGAACTCTACCAATTCGGGAAAACAAAAAGCACGGCCAGCCCCTCGTCGATAGCGGCGATCTCACCGCTTTCCGGTTCAAGACCCTTCCCACGCTGGCCGAGGCGTTGGCAGCCAAACGGCTAACACTACATAGACCCACCCAAGATGCGGTCGATCTGCCGAAGATGGTTCAAGTCGTGTGCCGCCTCCAAGCGGACGAACTCCTCGACCGTTTGCCGTCCGCGTACCTCGTGGACCCCATAGCACTCCACCTACCGTGCGCGCGGGACCGACTGCAACAGTCGCAGGTTGCTCTCGCGCAGCGCCCGAAAAACCCCTGCCGAAAGGCTCGCATCTTGCTGCGCGTAACCCAAGCGCTCCGCCCACACGGCCTGAATCCCACCAGGTTAAGGCCACGCCCGGATTCGCCAGCATGTTTCGCAATCGCCACCCCATCGCCAACTCCGCGTCCGCCAAGTGCGCTACGACTTCGGCGATGGACCACTTTTCAGGTGCAGGACGCCGGATCAACTCCTCGGGCGCGACATCGCGCAGACGCCGATCGAGCTGCGACGGGGTGGCTCGTTGGACACCGATGGGCTCCTGATCGCCAAGATAGCTTAGGACTCGAGTTCGGTATGCTTCGAACGTCTCTGCCATTGGTCCTCCCGGTAGACTGCGTATGCGGGGGGCTGGCCCACGTTTTCCTCTCGCCCTCTCAACTAAAGAGGCTGCCCAACCCTGCGCGATTTTCGCAGGGTGGGTACCTGTGGCCCGGACACAATTCTAACTTGTCCAATCCCCGCGCAGCAGTCTCAGCTTTTCCGCACTCTAGTGAACCACTATGAGTAGCGATCAAGATGCGGAACCTGGAACGAAAATGGGCTTAGGTCCGTGGCACCCACCCTGCGAAAACCGAGGCTGTTACGAAACTGCGAGCGGGCGCGCTGACCAGCCGTGAATCTTTTCATGTTGAGTTAGAGTTTCGTTCTAGGGAGCGGCTGCCGAGTGCGTTAGGGCCTCGCCAGAGCCGTGTGCAATGCGGCTCCGCCCAGTACTTTCCGCATGCGTTTGAGGTTATAGACCATCACTGCCAGGCCGATCTCGGTTTGGGCTCCCTGCAGGCCTCGTAGCAGAAAGCGAGGATGGCCAAAGATGTGGTATTTGATGGCGGCGAACGGATGTTCCACCAGGCAACTGCGAAGTCGCATCACCGCTGCGGTCGCCCGTGCCTGCATGCGCTGCAGTGCGGCTTCATGCAAATGGCGTTTGACCAGGCGGCGTGAACTCAGGGTACATTGCGACTTCAGCGGGCAAACCCCACAGATTTCCGCTCGCCCGGCGTAAACCACCGACCGGCCTTTGCGGCCTTGCCGTTGCAGATGATGCCCCCCCGGGCACAACAGGGTATCGCTTGCTTCCTGGTAGTGAAACCGGGTGCGGTCAAACAGTGTACCGTCGCCCTGCTTGTTCACCCCACGGTTGGCAGGGAGATGCGGAACGATGCCCTTCGCCTCGCACGTCGCCGCCTGTTCCCCGTTGGAGTAGCCCGCATCGGCGATGACATTCAGCCTCGCCTGTCCCACCGCTGCCTGTGCAGCTTCGGCCATGGGCAGCAGACTCCGAGTATCGTTGGCTTGGTCGGTCACCTGTTGCGCCACGATGAGACCGTGCTCCGCATCGACCGCGGTTTGCACGTTATAAGCGGGAACTTGTCCCTGTGCACTGTGCATAAAACCCACTTCCGGTTCGGCATGCTGTCTCAGCTTTTCCAGCGCGCTGGCTACGGCGCTGGAGTCGATGACCGGTTCCTCGGCAGCGTCGGCAGTCTCCATGCGTTCCAGATAGCGCTGCCACACCTGCCGCTCATGCACACTGCTTACGCTGCTGACAGCACGGAATTTCGAGCCATCGATCGCAATCCATTCTCCCCGCACCAGTCCCACCGAACGGGCAAAGCCAATCAACTCGGCTCCGCTTTGCACCACCGCATCGTGGTGCAAGCGCCGGAACTCCGCAATGCTCTTGTGGTCGGGACAGAGCCGTCCTAACAACCACATCAGCTCGATATTGCGCTGACACTCGGCTTCCAGCCGCCGCGAAGAACGAACTTGCTGCAGGTATCCGTACAGGTAAAGCTTCAATAGATCCCGCGGATCATATCCCGGCCGTCCCGTCTCGGCAGCTTCAGCTCGCAAAAAGCCTAACCGTTCCATGTCTAGTCTGGCCACAAAAGCCTCGATCACACGACACACATGATCAGCGGGAATCAGATCCTCCAACCTCACAGGAAACAACGTGCCCTGCGTCCGACCCTCTCCTTGGATGAATCCCATGCATTCGTCCTCGTTGCTAAAGGCATCATGCCACTATCCTGTTCCCGCAGATAATAGTTTCGTAACAGCCTCAAACCGTGCAGGGTGGCGCAGCCTCAGTTAGAAAGAATTGGCAAACAATGTTTGTAGAGGATGTCGAAGGCGAGTTGCCTGTCGGGGGACATGGGCGCAGCGGTGTCCGAGTCCGCTGACTGTCGTAATCAAGCCACTGTACCCGTTGATATCCTCTACTGCAGGCGGAAGCGCTCGTTCATCAGCCGTTGCAGGCGGGGTTTGTAGAGGATGTCGAAGGCGAGTTGCTTGTCGGGAAACATGGCCAGAGCGGCTTTGCGGGCGCCGGCGGCGAGTTCTGAGGCTTCTTCCACGGTGAGGTTTGGGTCCTGGCCGATGACGGACATCACCATGTTGATTAGAACCTGCAGGCGGCGAATCTTGCGGGCTTCGTCGGCTGCTTCGGTGATGGCTCGATGCTCCTTGCGCTCCAGGTTCTCCATGAATCCCTAGCGGAGGTGCTCCGCAATTCGTTTTAGATGTCGCCTTGCAGCGAGGCGATGCGGCCTATACTCCATTGTGATAGGGACATGAAGTTGGGCGCAACTGCCTCAGGACGCTGGACTTCGGTCATGGTTGGCCGACAATGGCTTATCAACCACCGGGAACACAGGGGAGCACAGGGAACTCGTCTTACGAGGTGCTGCTTCGGGGTTACAATCGCAAGCTGGAGGATTCATGGCAGCCCAAAGCGAAGCCGGCGGAAAGCAGCGTCCCGTTCCGAACGAGAACTTGGTACGGGTTTTCGACAGCGAGCAGGAAACCGAAGCCATGGTGGTGCGCGGACTGCTTGAGTCAACAGGCATCGACTGCGATCTGACTTCGCTCGATGCGCAACAGGACATTCTCCCCGGCGTGGGCGGCACCGTGATCCTGGTGCGTGCAGAAGACGCCGACAAGGCGCGGCGCGTGATCGAAGAATACCGGCGCGCGCCCGGGGACGACGAAACTGCCGAAATAAACATTGCCGACGCCGCTAGCGAAGATCCGCCACGCGAGGGCTGACGCTCTTGCCGTCCAGGTAGAATGTAACCGCTCCGTCGAGGTCGGTGCGGTAGGTGGCCACGCTCGCGGCCTCCAGTCGACTGAGCACTTCTTCTCGAGGATGCCCATAAACATTTCGCGATCCCACGGAGATTACTGCGTACCGCGGATGCACCGCGTCCAACAGCTCCGGCAGAGTCGAAGTTGCGCTGCCGTGGTGAGCGACCTTAAGCAGGTCGGCTTGCAGGGGCTCGCCGGCGATGCGGCGTTCGGTGGCGCGCTCGGCGTCACCCTCGAGCAAGGCCGAAGTGCCGCCGTAGCTGATCTTCATCACGATAGAGTCGTCGTTGCGGCGGGAGGCGCGGGTCGCGAGATCAGGCTCAGGAGCCAGGATACGGACCGAGGTTCCGCCCAGGTCGAAGTTATTCCCGGCCGTGCGTGACACGACCGAAATCCCCAGCCCTTTTGCTTCCTGCAGCAGCCTTTGCAACTCCTGCGACGGCGAATCAACTCCCAGCCACAACTCTCGTGGATGGAAGTTTGCCAGCACCGCGCCCATTCCTCCGATGTGGTCGGCGTGGGCATGCGTGACTACGGCCACATCCAGATGGCTGATGCCGCGTGACCATAGGTAAGGCGAGACAACATCTTCGCCGATGTCGAGTTCGGAGTGCATCCAGTAGGGCATGCCGCCCGCATCGACGAGTATGGTGCGGCCTTGCGGAAGGACCAGAAGGATGGAGTCGCCCTGGCCGACATCGATGGCTGTGATTTCCAGGGCCCCGCGCCGAAACTGGGGATGTGGCGGGACGGCATAGAGCCAGAGAGCGCTGGCGGTTAGCCCGATCAATCCTGCGGCGGCGAGCAGCGGACGCCGCCGGATGAGAACCATTGCGAGCACTACGGCTGCTGTGCACGCCAGCATGACGGCGAGTTCGGGTGTCGCAACGCGGGCGTCGGCGATTCGCTGACCGCCCAGCCAGCGCACCGAGCCTGCCGTCGCCTGCAGCGCGAGCCCAGCGAGGCTCGCGGGAATCTTTGCCAGGCCGAGAGAAATATACCCTGTGCCAATGGCTAGCATCGCTGCGACCATGATCATCTCGGTCAGAGGCACGGCCAGGAGATTGGCGGGAAGCGCCACCAGCGTGGCGCGGTGGAAGTAGTAAGCCATCGGCAACGCAAGGCCGACCTGGATTACCGCGGAAATCAGTAGAAACTCGGCGACGAAAAGCAGAAGGCGCGCGCCGCCGCCGAGGAGTTTTAGTGGAATACGCTTTCCGATGAAGCGCGCTAAGCGCCCGGCGATCATCCGCAGATCGAGCCTCAGCTGAGCCATTTGCGGCGGCAGGTGCACGTCGTAACCCACGGAATCCAGATGGCGTACGGCTCGGCAGTACGGTTGAGTGGTGCGCTCGACCAGAGGCAGACCGATCGCCGCAATAATCAGGACGCACAAAAAGCTCAGCTGAAAGCTGGCTCCCGTCAACTGTGCGGGATTGACCACCAGCAAGGCGAGAGCCGCGGCTCCGATGGTGTTGAGCGTGGACCTCTGCCGATAGAGCTGTCTGGTGGCGAGATAGAGCGCCAGCATCAAGGTGGCCCGCCAGACCGGGGCGCCGACATCGGTCAAAATTGCGTATGCAACGGTTAGCAGAATCGTCACCAAACTGGCCACCGAGTCACGCACGCGCAGCCGTCGCAGCAGCCAGAACGTTACTAGCGACAGAATGCCTACTTTCAAACCCGAAACTACTAGCACGTGGTAAGTGCCGGAACGCTGGAAGTCCAGCCGCAGTGCACGCCCAATAAAGGACTCTTCTCCAAGGAGCATCGCGTCCACCAGGGCGGCTTCATCGGTTGGCCACAGCGTGTTGATCTTCTGAATGATGGCGCGGCGGATGCGGGTGCGCCAGAGTTCCGCGCGGCTGCCGGCAAAGCTGGGGAGCATGGTTATCTTTTCCGTCTTGGTGGAGCCCAGGGCAGCGATTCCGTGGTCCGCCAAGTAGCTGCGGTAGTCGAACGCGCCCGGGTCGCGGAAATTGCGCGGGGCGTAGAGCTTGGCTGGAAAGCTCAGGCGATCTCCGTAGCGCAAGAGCGGTCCGGCAACAGTAGGGGTTTGTTCTTCTGTCTCGTTTTTCGCTTCTTTGCTGTAGAAGCCGATGCGCAGGCCGGAGCGAATGTCGAGAGTTTGGTCGTCGGCGGTGATTTGTTCGGTCTCAACATCGAGCGTCTGACGGGTCTCGCCGAAGCCTTCCTGCCTTACTTCGCCTTCGGCTTTGACGTGGGCAGTAACCTGGACTTCGCGAGTGTCAGTAAACGCGAGCAGGCGTGAAGTGCCGGAATCAGGCTGGGCGTGAACTTGGATGGTCAGCGCTCCGGCGGCGAACAGCGCGCTCCAGCCGAGGAGGGATGATGCCCAAGCCCGGCGGCGAGCGAAGTAAACGGCAAACGTGGAGAAGCAGGTCGCCGCTAGCAGCCACCAGGTGGGAGGGCGCCAGATATAGACGCCGGATGCAATGCCGCCGGCAAAGGCCAAGGCGGCCCAGAGCAGAGGCTGGCGGGCGGGTTGAGGCATGCGAGTTGGATTGGGGCCAGCGTGGGAATTCATGGGCGTGGCGCCGCCGTCTCGGCGGCGTTGGTAGACCGCGAGTTGCCGTATTCACCATTCGCGCTTAGTTTGGTCGCGTCTCGCTCGCGTCGCTCGCTTTGCTTCCTCGCCTGGACGGGCGAGGCGCCCGCCCACACCCCGTCCCCACAGCCCGCTGCGTCAGCGAATTAGATGGAACACGCTTTCCAGGTGGTAGGTCTGGGGAAACAGATCCACTAAATGAGCTTGTTCTACGCGATACCCGCCGCTCAGCAAGCGGCCTAGATCGCGGGCCAGGGTGGCCGGATCGCACGACACGTAGGCGATGCGCGGCGCACCCAGCGCGAGCAGTCCTCGAATTACGTCATCGCCCAGCCCTCTCCGCGGAGGATCGACCACCACCAAATCCGCCCGCAACTTGCCCGCAACCTTCTCCAGGTAGTGCGCGCTCGTGGCGCGAACCGCTTTCACATTCTTAGGCGAATTGTAGAGAAGGTCAGGGTGGGAAGTCTGTGACGACTCCACCGCGATCACCTGTGCAAATTCCCGGGCCAGAACCGTGGAGAAAAGCCCGACGCCGGCGTAGAGATCGAGGGCAATTTGGCCGGAGCGTCCCTTGGTCACCATGTCGATTAGCTCACTAGTTAAGAATCTGTTGACCTGAAAGAACGCGCCGGCTGAAACGCGATAAACCGCGTCCGCCGTTTTGTAGGTGAGTTCTCCGGTTCCTGCAGTGGCAATCCGTTTCGGCTCGAAGGTCTGCTGAGATAGGCCAGTGCCCCGACTCTCAAACGCAGTCACGCCTAGCGACTTCCGGAGTGAGTTGCTGAAGATGGCCAGCCAACTCCATCGCGGCCTCGGTGGAAGCCGAGTGTGCGCAGTAGACGCCAATCAGAAGCTGAGTATCCTCGGCATTAGCGAAAAACTCGATCTCCTCAAACCCCTGTAGCGCCGGCATCCTGGCGGCTGTCGAGGGAGCGTCCCGCCCGAGAGTGGCACGGCCCCAATGCCATAGCGCGACGATCGCGCGGCTGATCAGCGGCGAACTGATCGGGCACTGTTCGACCGGCAGCAGCTCATGCGAATTGAATTTGAAATAGCCAACCGCGAAATCCGGCTCGGTTCGGATCTGCAGGCGGCTCCGGTTGCGGTAATTCCACGGCGGCGAGGGGTGGATCTTGAGCTCAGTGTCGAGTTCGAGCTTGGCGATGCGGCGGAGATTCTCCTTCAGAATGCCGGCCTTGATTTCAAGCTGGTGCTCATACTTGGCGTGTTGATAGTGGCAGCCGCCGCAGCGCTGGAAATATGGGCAGTTGGGTTCGATTCGCCGCGCTGAAGCTTGTTGGATTTCAGTGACGCGCACTCGAGCGAATCCAGGCTTTTCTTCGACGAGCGCAGCTTCGACCTGTTCGCCTTCGAGGACAAAGGGCGCGAACACGGTTTTGCCGCGGCCGCGTTCGTCGGCGGGGAGACGAGCCAGTCCGTCGCCGCCGTAGATCAGTTTTTCGATTGTTAGGTGCAAGGGGTGATTTAAACACAAGCAGCAGGGTGGGCCATAGAGCGATGACCACAGGGGGCACAGGGGAGCACAGCTTTACATATAGAACAGACTCAACCTCGGCAGCCCATACTTTTCCAGCAGCCGCTTTTGGACGTACTGCTTCTGGAGCTGTTCGATCTGCGCTGCCTGCATCTTCCGGCGATAGGGAACCATGGCGCGGTCGGCTTCGGCCCGGAAGGCGACGATTTCCTCCGAGGGCGATGCGGCCATCAATATGGCAAATAGCTTTTCTTCGAGAACCGTCAGATGGCGTTCCAGGTCCTCGAGCCGCGGCGGAGTGTTCTGACTTTCAATTCCGGCAGCCAAATCGCGCAACGTCCTCGCGGTGTCGATAGCCAGCGGTTTGCTTGAGATACCCCGCCCCTCGGGCAGTCGAGCAGCTTCGAACTGGTCGGCGTTGCGACGAAGGAATGCGGCGATTTCGCCGGCATCGAAGCCGGCTGGCTTCGTGCGCACGCCTTCCGGCGCGCCTCCTACGGCGGCTTCTTTCATCCTTTCGGCTTCGCTCAGCACTTCCTGGGTGCAGAAGCCGAGGCCATTCACTTTGCGTCGAACCTTCTTCTTTTCCCAGTTCTCGAAGGTCCGGTCGATGCCGCGCAACACGGCCTCAAGCGGAATGCCGGAGTCTCTCCAGGTCTCGATCAGGCACCAGTCCAGGGGCGAAAAGCGCAAAATCCCGCCCCAGTGCCGCTGAAAGTGCTCTTCGATTTCGGTGAAATAGTTGAAGTAGTTTTCCACGGCTCAGCGGGACCGCACCTTCGCCGCGGATTTCGCGGGCTTCGAGGCAGCATTGCGCTCCCAAATGATGCGAAGACCTTCCAGAGTGAGGAAGTCGTCCACTTGTTTGATGTACTTCGATCCGGTGCCGATCAGCGGGGCCAGGCCGCCGGTGGCGACTACGCTGGTTCTCTCTCCCATTTCGCCGAGCAATTGTTCGAGAATCCCATCCACCAGGCCCAGATACCCGTAGTACAAACCGGACTGCAGGCTGCCGACGGTGGTGGTGCCGATGATGCGCGCCGGCTTGCGGATGTCCACGCGCGGCAGGCGGGCGGTGCGCTCAAACAGCGCATCGGCGGAGATTCCGATTCCGGGGCAGATCACGCCACCCTGATACGCACCCGCCGCAGAGACGCAATCGAATGTAGTCGCGGTGCCGAAGTCGACGACGATGCAGGGACCGCCGTATTTTTCAAATGCGGCAACGCCGTTGACAATGCGGTCGGCTCCCACCTCGGCGGGATTGTCGTACAGAACGGGCATGCCGGTTTTGATTCCGGGCTCGACAAAGAGTGGCTTCGTGTTGAAATAGCGTTCGCAGACGCCGCGCAGCGTGGAATCAAGCGGAGGCACGACCGAGGAAATGATGATCCCGCCGATAGCCTTCGCTTCCAGCTCGGCCATGGCGAACAGGTTGCGGAATAGGACGCCGTACTCGTCGACGGTTTGGGTAGCGATGGTGGCCACGCGCCAATTCGCGACCAGTTGCTCGTAGTGCGGAATTTCGCCAGACGTCGCGGCAGTCTGCGTTGCCCGGGCGAAAACCCCAAGGACCGTGTTTGTATTGCCGACGTCGAGAACCAGAAGCATAAGGCTTTCGTTTCATTTCAAGGGGGACGGCCCGCCCTGGGCCGTCTCAGCGAATCCGGTGGTCTGACGGGCGAGGACGCCCGTCGCTGCATCGACTAGGCAGACCCCGTTATCACGAATTCGGCAGCAGCCTGACCGTTCCGCTCAACACTGTTTTTACTCCCTGCGAAGTCCGCACCTGCAAGAACCCGTCGGCGTCCAGGCCCTCGGTCACTCCTTCGAAGTCACCGTTCTCCTCGATCCGCACGCGCCGCCCGTGCACGGAGGACGAACGCTCCTCAAAACGCCGCAGAATCGACTGGCGTGGGTCCGGCTTAGAAAGCAGATCGCTGTATTCACGATCCAGCGATTTTAGCAAAGCCGCGCATAGTTCCATCCGCGACCACTCGCTGCCGGTGGCCAGACGCAAAGAGGTCGCGATGGAGAGCAATTCTCCGGGGAAGGTCTTTTGGTTCACATTGATTCCGATTCCGACTACTACATAGCGCACGCGTGTCGCTTCTGCGTTCATCTCAGTCAGAATGCCGCAGAATTTCTTGCCTTCGATCAGCAGATCGTTTGGCCACTTGAGGTCAGGCTGGGCGCGAGAGTCGATCTCTCGAACCGCGGCGTGTGCCGCGAGGCCGGCAGCCAGCGATAAGATCAGCGCCTGCGAAGGCGGCAGCGGAGGACGCAGCACGACCGAGCAGTAAATTCCATCCGACTGCACGGAATGCCATGAATGCCCGCCACGGCCCTTCCCGGCGGTCTGCTGTTCGGCAAGGAAGACGCTGCCTTCGGGGGCGCCGGCGCTGGCGGCTTCCATGGCTGCCGTGTTAGTTGATCCCAGCTTGTAATAGTGATGGATGTGTTGAGCGAAAATCGTGCCCCGAAGCAGCGGCGAGAGCATGTCCGCCAATAGCAGATCCGGAACGGTTTGCAGGCGATAGCCCGTGGCGGGGTGTCCGGCAATTTCCACGCCGAGAGCGCGCAACTGTTCGACGAGCCGCCAAACTTCGGAACGCGTGGCGCCGATTTCTCCGGCAATCTTGGTGCCGCTTACTACCACGGTGGCGTGGTCCACCAGGAGGCGAACGATCTGTCCGAGACGCAGATCGGTCTTCGCGGGCGCCAGCAGGCGGGCCGTACGCGCCACCTTTTGCCGGCTGCGGCTTGTGGGGGCTTCTTTGATGGCGGAATTATGAGGGATACAGGCCAAAACAACAATCGGCCAAAACAAGGGTCGGTGGCTACTGCGATGTTTCGGTGAAGGTCACCTGGGGATGCCCCAGCCCGAAAGGCCCTTCCGCGGTCACGTGCACGGGTCCCGCTGAGCTGGGAAGCGTCAATGTAACGCTCGCAACGCCAGATGAGTTCGTAGTCACTATGCGGTTGGAGAGCGTGCCCGCATCCGTAGTGACTAGAATGCTCGCACCCGTGAGCGTGCCGCCGGAGGAACCCGGAACCAGCGTCACCGAGAGTTGCAAAGTCGTCCCGTGCATTCCTGTCTGGTTGTCGCCGGTCTTGGTAAGAGTCGCCGCCGGTTTGCCCACCACAATCCATCCGCCTTGGGTCTGGCTCACGCTCGAATTGTCTGCACCTGTGACCGTGTAGTGGTAGAAGCCGGGATTCGCGCCCGCGGTAACGGTAATTGTTCCCGTCTGCGTAGTTGTCAACGATGGTTGCGTCAGGGCAACGCTAATGCCGTTGTCGGCGGTCGAAGAACTTAGCGTGACTGTTCCCGAGGCTGAAGTGATTTTCGGCTGAAGTGTTGCCGTTCCTCCCGCCGGAATCATGATCGTGTCCGGATTCAAGTCCCACTCCGCGCCGGGTGTTTGCGCCATCGTTCCCGAGATCACGAGCAGGGTCGCGGAGTAAGGCGCGAACGTCACATTGGATGACCAGGCCTGGGCTGACGACGCCACGATGCTGGAGGACGAAGTTTGCGAAAGTGTGTAGGAGGTCACTGACGTGGGCGTAAATCCCGTCGGACTGATCTGCGCCAGCACCGCTTTCTGTGGGTCTTTGTTGACGATCATTACCGTGAGAGTTGTGCCTGCGGCATTGAGAGCGGCATAGCTGCTGAACAAGTTGGGATTCCCGTCGTTGGTCGCCGAAACCGAAATGCTGCCGAAGGTGTGATGCTGGCCGTCGTAGTTCCGGTAAAGCTTCAAGGTTTGATAGTTGGGATTGGCCGGATCGGGAGCCACCCAGCGCGAGGCCAGGTACACGTGCTCGCGCCCTAGAATGCCGTAGCCGTCCGCGTCCCCTAAAGCGGTGGAGAAGTCCGCAGCGCCGGCAAATTCCGCGCTCCACTCCGTGATCGCAAACTGCGTCCCAGGATAGATTGCGTTGAGCACAGCCCGCATCCGCGGAATGCGGAAAGGCTTGGAATCTAGCGGCTCGATGCTGAAGCCGCCGTTCTGGATATAAGTCGCTTCGCTGGTGTAGGTCGGATCCCACCAGTCCCGGTAAGCCCGCACCGCCAGCGCCTGTTTCTGTGCCACGGTGAAGTTGGTGGTATCCGGGCCGTCGGGATAAGCGTGAATGTCGAATACGTCTAGCGTACGTGCGCCATTGACTACATCCGACCAGGCAACTTCGTTCAGCCACCAGGGCAGGAAGTCTAACCCGCCATGGCTGGGAGTATCATTGCCGCCAGCCGCAGATCTCCAATAGAAGAACCAGCAGCAACTTACCGGACCGAGCCGTATGGCCTGCGGGTCCCAGCCCTTGAGCGCGCGGGCTTCGGTCAAATAGATGTCGCGCAGCTCGTTGTAAGTCGTGGGCGCGGGGTGAACATCGCGATGGGTGCCCCCCCAGATATCGATCTCGTTATCCATGTCGTAGAAGTGCGGAATACTGTTGCCAAAAGCGGTGGCAAGCGACGCTGCCCACTGGCTGCGGTACACGCTGCCAGGAGGATCGCTCCCGCCCGGCGAATCAAGCAGCGGCACATGGGCATCGTGCGGATCGTTGCCGGTGATGAATGGCGCAGGATTCGCGGTGGTGCAGTTGGACGTCAGTTGGACTCCGTTGCCGTCGTCGGAATTAAAGGGATTGACCTGGCATTGCGCGCCATATTTGGCCACCGAGAAGCTGTAGCTGGTGGCATCCTTTGCCACCCACGGCAGCATTCCGATCGTCATCAGGGGAAATCCCCCCGCGCCCGCCACTTGGGTCACAAACTGAGTTGAGTCGGCGTAGAGAGGAGGATTGCCCATCGGCCGATTCACAAAATAGAAGTCATTGGCGGCGTTGGTGTCGAAATTCACCCAGTTATAGCGGGTAGTGGCGTTGCCGCCCCAGCGCACCACAGTTAGTCCACTGTCCGTAATGGTCGGTCCATCCTTAGGAAAGGCGCCGCCGTAAACGTATGGGCTGATGAGATGACGGTTGCTGAGGACATCTATGGTCACGTGTACGGAAGCCGCCGGCGCAGTCGGAGTTGCGAAAACCTCGCTCGAATTTGCGCTCTCTCCAACTGAATTCACGGCCGATACCACGTAATAGTAGGTTGTGCCGTCGGTGATGCCGGCGTCGGTGTCGTTGGCCGCAGTGGTACTAGCGACCTGCGTATAAGGTCCGCCCGAGATGGTGGAGCGCTTGACGTGATAGCTGGTTGCGCCCGAACTGGCGTTCCAGGTCAGGCTCACCTGTTTGTCGCTGGCGGTGGCTGCCAAGCCCGTGGGCGTCGGAGGCGCCATGGGTTGCGGTCCACCTCCCGAAGAACTTCCGCCTCCGCCACATCCGGAAAGCAAAAGTGCCAACACTGCAACTGCGCACCCGGACGGCGTTGGTTTTGCCACTCGTTGATGCCCTCCCCGGCAGAACCGATGCTAGCTCACAGTCCCGCTGCAAATATACTGCTTTCTTGCCCTTGGAAAGATTGCGGAACTGCTTCCCAGTTCCGTTCGTATTCGTCTAATGAAGGGTCCGATAAACCCTTGTTTTCCGCCTGCAGCCGCGTAAAATTGAGACAGGATACGGCTCCAGTTTCAGGAGGTCCATATGACCAGGCATTTGTTCCATTTTCTGGCTATCGGGCTGGTGGTGGCAGTAGCGCTGCCGGCCTTCGGAGATGACCAGCAGAAAGCACAAAAGGAAATCAATAAGATAACGGCCATGGCCACGGACGGCACGGGCCGCCGCATGGTCAGCATGGCGATGTCGGATACCTTCAACGTGAAGCGGTCCGATCTGGTGCAAGAACGCCGCGACACCCAAATGAACTATGGATCCTTGTTCGTCGCGCACCAATTGATCAACAGCGGCGCCAAGATGAGTGACATTGCCGCCGGGCTTAAGAGTGGGAAGAACATCCTGCAGATCGCCGACGAGCACCACGCCGACTGGAAGCAGATGGCCAGCGACGCCAAGAAGCTCAACGGCAAGGTAAATCAGAACATCTATCAGCACTTTCTGCATGAAGATGCCGACGTGAAGCGCGATCAGGCTGACAACTACGACGTCATGTTTGACGGTGTTCCGGCCGATAACCAGGTGGACACAAAAGAAATCGCCTCGGCGCAGGACACATATTTGCTCTATAAGGACAAAGCCCTTAATGGCAAAGGGAATAGCAAAGGTCTCGATGTTGCGGATGAGAAAGCGGCCTACAACGATCACGTGCGCAATGGCGGGCCGGCCCAGGGCGCGTCTGGAGGAAGTGCTCCCGGCGCGGGCGGCATCAAATAGCCGCGTGGGACTATGCGTTCTTTGACTGCAGCTGTGCTGTAGAAATCGGACCCCGGATGTTCAGTATGAAGTCCGCTGCCGGATATGTCGTACTTTTTCTCGCTGTGGCGACTGCTGTGTCTGCCTACGGTGACGACCAAAAGAAGGCCGAGAAACAGGCCAATCGAATCACGGCCATGGCCAGCGACCCCACGGGCCGGCGCATCGTCAACCTGACCATGGCCGACGTTCTGCACGTTCCACGCCTTCAACTGGTTCGGGAGCGCCTCGCCATGAACGTGAACTACGGCTCCTTGTTCATCGCCCACCAACTCACGGCGTCCGGCGTCAAGATGCTGGATATCGCTTTGCAGCTCCAGGCGGGCAAGAGCATTCTGCAAATCGGGAGCGAGCGGAACGCCGACTGGAAGCAGATTGCCGCCGAGGAAAAGAAGCTGAATCACAAGATTGACGACAATCTTTACTTGCACTTCCTGCACGGCGACGGTGACGATGCGCGCGACCGGGTGGATCAGTATGCCGCCATCCGCGACGGCGTGAAATCCGACAACGATGTGACCGAGCAGGATCTCATGGACGCGCGCCACCGGTATCTGGTCTGGCGAAATCAGGCGGGCGTGGGATCCAGCGGCCGGGACAACGGTCTAACCCTGGAAGACGAACTGGCAGCGCACAGCGATCGCGCGCACTCGGGTGGCCCGGCGCAGGGGGAGTCCGGCGGCGCAGCCCCGGCCGCCGGTGGAATAGCTCCGAGATAGAACTTTAGGCGGGAGCAATCCGCAGGCTGATATCCACCGCTGCAGGAGAGTGGGTCAAGGCTCCGACGGAAATGAAGTCTACTCCGGTTTCCGCGTAAGCGCGGACGTTTTGCAGATTTATACCACCCGAGCACTCCAGGGGAATTCGCCGTTCCAGTTGAGCGCAGCGTTCCACCGCCCGCCTTACTTCATCCACGGGCAGGTTGTCCAAGAGTATGGCCTCGGCGCCATGCGTCAGGGCTTCCTCCAGTTCCCGTGGTGACCGCACCTCAACCTCGATCGGTTGTTCGCTACGGCGGTTGTGATGGGCACGCTCCAGCGCGGGAACAATGCCTCCGGCCAGCGCGATGTGATTGTTCTTGATCAGAACTCCATCGGAAAGATCCAGGCGATGGTTGTGTCCGCCGCCGCAGCGTACCGCATACTTATCGAGCATGCGCAAACCGGGCACGGTCTTGCGGGTGTCCAGAATCTCCGCCCTTGTGCCGGAGACGGCTTCCACGAACCTGCGGGTAAGCGTGGCGATTCCGCCGAGGCGCTGTAGAAAATTCAGAATCACGCGCTCGCAGGAAAGAATCACCCGCGCGTTATGCCGGATCACCGCCGCCGGCTGCCCGATGTGCATGCGGACGCCATCGAAAGCTTCGGGATGGCTGGTGATCTCGTAGTGCGAGACCACTGCGCCGTCGAGCGCCGCGTAGACGTCGAGAATGCGCGGCAGGATGCCCAATCCCGCCAGAATGCACTCCTGCTTGATCAGGATGGTCGCGGTGGCGCGCTGGTTGGGATCGATGCAGGCGTAGCTGGTCGCATCTCGCGTGGCCCGGTCTTCGAGCAGCGCGTTCTCGATAATGGCGGTGATGCGGCGGCTATTCCAGTCCATGATACCCGTCGTTGGTCATTGGCCGTTGGTCGTTGGCAAAACCATGTGGGGCAGCCGCCTTCGGCTGTCCGCGGGTCGCAGTCCCGTCCTACTTGTTAGGCTCCCAACTCTTCCAGCTTTTTCTTCCCATTGGCAATCAGAGTATTAAGCTCCTGGCCCCGCTTGCGAATCCCCTCAACAACATGCGCCGGAGCCTTGGCCAGAAACTGCTCATTATTCAACTGGCGCTGGCCGTTGGCAAATTCCTTATCCATGCGCTCCAGTTCCTTCTTCAAGCGCTCACGCTCCGCGGCGACGTCGATCTTCGGTTCATAAACCAGGCGGACATCGAAGCGTGCCGTACTGCGCGACGGCGGCAGGCCGGCTGCAGACTGTCCGACTTCGGCAATGCTCTCGACATTAGCCAGCCGCTTGATTGCGTCCTGACTCTGTTCAATCAGCGAGCGGGTTTCCGGATCATGTGCAAAGATTTGAATCGGCACTTTGATCTTAGGCTCAATCTTCACTTCCGCTCGCAGATTCCGCACGCTGACGATCAAATCCTGCAGCACCGCCATTTCGGTCTCTGCCGCCAGGTTGATCTGTGCTTCATCGGCTTGCGGAAAGCTGGCCAGCGCGATGGACTTCAGTGGCGGCTTGCCATCGTACATCGCGGTCCAGATTTCTTCGGTGATAAACGGCATCACGGGATGCAGCAACCGCAGAGAAGCTTCAAACACGTTCACCAGATTGCCACATGCGATGCGGGCGGAATCTTTCCCCGCCGGGTCGTCGGCGTTGAGCCGCCCTTTGGCCATTTCAATGTACCAGTCGCACAAATCCCCCCAAAAGAAATCGTACGTTCGATTCGCGGCTTCATGAAAGCGATAGGTAGCGAGCGCCTCATTGACATCCTTCGCCACTCGATTGAGGCGAGAGAGAATCCACTTGTCTTCAAGGGTCTCGGTCAGAAAGCCGGCAACACCCGCGTGGGGACAGCCGCCTTCGGCTGTCCCGGGCCGAAGGCCCGGCTCAATCCGATCCACGTTCATAAACATGAATCGCGCCGCATTCCAAATCTTGTTCGCGAACGCCCGGTACCCATCCGTCCGGCTCTCGCTGAACGCAATATCCGTCCCTGGCGAAGCCATCGCGGCCAAGGTGAACCGGGTCGCGTCGGTCCCGTACTTTTCGATCACCTGCAACGGATCAACCACATTCCCCTTGGTCTTCGACATCTTCTGCCGCTCGGCGTCGCGCACCAGTGCATGAATGTAAACTTGGCGGAAGGGCACGCTGTCGTTCTTCTTGTCCGCCCAGCCGCTCGCCTGCTTCAGCGCCGGATCTTGTTTGTGGGCCGGCATGAAGTGGCAGCCGAACATGATCATGCGCGCCACCCAGAAGAACAGAATCTCGTAGGCTGTGATCAGCAGCGTCGTCGGATAGAAAACTTCCTGATCGCGCGTCTTCTCGGGCCAGCCGAGGGTCGTAAATGGCAAGAGGCCGGAGGAGAACCAGGTATCCAGAACATCGGTATCCTGCTTCAGTTCGGAGTTCGCGCACTTCGTGCACTTCGCCGGGGTTTCGCGAGCGACGATAATTTCTCCACACGAGCAATGCCACGCCGGGATGCGATGCCCCCACCACAACTGCCGCGAGATGCACCAGTCATAGATGTTGTGCATCCAGTTCAAATAAATTTGCTTGTAATTCTCGGGAACGATGGTGATCTCGCCGCTTTCCACCGCCTGCGTGGCCTTTTCAGCGAGTGGTTTGATCTTGACGAACCACTGCGTCGAGAGCCGAGGCTCGACCACAGTGGAGCAGCGGTCGCACTTGCCCAGAGCGACGGTGTAGTCCTTTTCGCCGGCCAGAAATCCCTGCGCCCGCAAGTCTTCGAGCACGCGCTCGCGCGCTTTGTAACGATCCAGTCCGGCGTACGGGCCCGCATTCTCGTTCATGTGGGCGTGCTCGTCCATGATGTCGATCTGCGTCAGGTTGTGACGCAGTCCAGCTTGAAAATCGTTGGGGTCATGAGCCGGCGTAACCTTCACCGCGCCGGTGCCGAATTCGGGCTGCGCCAGTTCGTCGGTGATGATGGGAATCTCGCGATTCATCAGCGGCAGCATGACGCTCTTGCCATGCAGATGCCGGTAGCGTTCGTCCTTTGCGTTTACCGCGATGGCGGTATCGCCCAGCATGGTCTCGGGACGCGTGGTCGCCACCGTGATGAATTCATTCGTGCCGGGCGTTGTTCCGACAACCGGATAGCGAATCTCCCACAACTTCCCCTGAACCTCTTCGTGCTTCACTTCGAGGTCCGAAATCGCCGTCTCGCAACGCGGACACCAGTTGACGATGTACTTCCCGCGGTAGATCAGCCCCTCTTCATACAAGCGAACAAAAACCTCGCGAACGGCGCGCGAGAGATTCTCATCCATGGTGAAGTATTCGCGGTCCCAATCCACCGAGTCGCCGAGACGCTTCATCTGCTCGAGAATCGCGCCGCCATAGAGCGCTTTCCATTCCCACACGCGCTCCACGAACTTCTCGCGTCCCAGGTCGCGGCGCTTCTTGCCCTCGCTGGCAAGTTGCCGCTCGACCATCATCTGCGTCGCGATTCCCGCGTGGTCGGTGCCAGGGAGCCACAGCGTGAGGAAGCCGCGCATACGATGCCAGCGCACGATGATGTCCATCTGCGTGTGGTTGAGCATGTGGCCCATGTGCAGGCGGCCGGTAACGTTGGGCGGCGGCAGCAGTAGAGTGAACACGGGACGAGTATCCCCGGGCGGAGGCGCCTGCACCGAAAACAGCTTCTCTTTGACCCAGTATTCGGCCCAGCGCGTTTCAATCGCGCCCGGCTCGTAGGATTTGGGAAGATCGTGGGGCATGGGATCGTGAGCACTCAGCATCCAGCACTCAGCATTCGGTCAGGGAATACCCCACTCGATCCAGGCATACTGGAGTTCCGAGCGCCCGTTCAGGACTGACTGCTGAGTGCTGGTTCTATTGATATTACAGGTCGTGGAAAAAGGGGGTCAAACGACGCGAGGAGTGTCGGGGCAACATCGCTTCACGAGTTATCACATCTCACGCTAGCTGCACTGAACGCGACTAGGATGGCGGATCCAGTTCCTAAATGGTGTTGGAATGCGCTGCCCGCCGGTAACCTAGCCTCGCGGAAAATCCTATGCTATACAGCAGCGGAGTGGACAAATTCTCCGCAGATTCCGGCGTCGGCTTAGCCGGGAGAACCCCCGATGTCGCCGCCGCTCCCGGCCTCATCAGTCGCGCCCTGCCCGCCATGCCCATGGCTGGTTTGGTTGCGCTGCTGATGTTCATGCACACATACGCTCCAGTTGACCAAGCGCCTTTTATGCTCGGCGGCATGGCTCTGATGGTTGCAGCGGAACTCCTCATTGTCTACGTTCAGAAACGGGTCAAGAGCGGAGCCGACGTTGGACTCCTTTTCCCCGCCACTCTGTGGCTCGCGGCAGCTCCTGCCATGCTGGCCGTAGCCATGCTGTTAAATGGCGCGCTGGATCGCTCTCCCGTGGAGCGGCATACTCAGGTGGTCATGCGGAAGTGGTACATGAGTGGCAAGCACACTTCTTATCATGTGCAGTGCACTTCTTGGCGGCCGGACCAGCCTTTTGAGAAATTGTCGCTCCCAGATCGCTCGTTGTATGCGCAACTTCACGTAGGCAATTCGATCACGGTCGAAGTGCACAAAGGCGCTCTCGGCATTCCGTGGATTGGAGCCATCTACGTAAGTTGACACCCAAGGCCCCTGAACATACGGCGACATCATCGGAGCCGAGAATCCCCTCGCGAGTTATCGCATCCCCACCCTAGTCACACAGAACGCGACTAGGATGGGGCATCCAGACCGTAGTTTGGGAACTATTTGTACGTGGCGCTGGTACGCGACAAATAATCGCGGTGCGCACTGTAGTCGATCATCGACCCGAAGGCAGGAGTGGCAAGCGGATTCTCCTTCTGGGCGTCTCGTATCGCAGCGCTCACCTTATCCACACCGTCGGCACTGGCGGCGATGTACACAATGTAAAAGGTGCCAGGGGCTTGGGTATGGACGGCTTCGGTATCGATTTCATACTCGTGCAGGGTGCCGTCGGCGAGTAGCTTCTCCAAGATCGGCACGATGAGGTTCTTGCTAAGCGTGTCCACGGCGTCGTTGGGGGCATCCGCTTTCAGTTTGTACTCCGAGGTATAGGTATACGCGTCTTTCCACGAGCCGGGATGCCAGTTGTAATAGCGGCTGACGAAAACGCCATCCCAGTGTTTGGTAGCGCTCACATCCACCGGAGAAGTGGGCATGCCCGACTTGTAGATCGTGTCCAGAACATTCAGCAACCCAGCCATCGACATCGCCGAAAACCAGGTGTCGTGAGTTGGGCCATCGGGCTGATGAACTAAGATTTGATCGCTGCCATATCCCACCAGCGATCCATCGGAGACGCCCTTGTCCAAGAGTTTGATCTCCGAGGCGACTAGTTTTTCTTCGTCCGCCCACTGCGGGCGGGGAATCGTCCAAAATGCGACGTAGCTGTACAACCGCGGTTTCTCTTTTACCTCTGACATCTGAGCGCGTGCCGGCGCCGCCCAGACGGCGAACATCGCGCACACACACAGCCCCATAAGAATTGGCCACACTTTGCTTTTCATGACTTTCATCCTCCGTGAGTTAACCACCGCTGCGTAGGGCGAGTAGTGTACACCACGAAGTCAGTTTGATTGACGGTCGGGGCAGATCTGGTTTCTTTGGCGAGCTTGGCGGTCTTTACTTAACTATCTTTGCGGCTAAGCTCTTGATTGGGCCAGAGCGAAGAGCCTCTAACCGCAAAGAACGCAAAGAAGAGCCGCATAGGGTGCAAAGTAGAGGAACAATACGACGGAATGCTGCCGGAGTTTCAGCGAGTGGAGAGCTACTTCTTTTCGGCGGACAATTGCCTGGCGATTTCTTCCACCAGCTTGGGCCTTAGCTGCGAGAGTACGTTGTCCACGATGCTGGCGATGGAAGCTGAATCTGCTGTGGCAACCGCCACCGTTGGAGCAGGGGTTTCAGGCTGGGCGGCTGGCGGTTCCGGCCGTTGAATGTCCTTGAATTCCGCAACCGCTGCGCCCGTTACGTGCGCGGTAAGCTCCGGTCCAATCGTTTCGCGGATCTGTCGCCAGTGCGCCCATGCCGCCGCCAACTCAGCTTCGCGTTCCGGAGGCGGAGCGGGAATGCTCTCGCTATAAGCCGCGGGCGAAGATATCTCAGGACTCGCGGAGATGGCACCGCTCGATCCAAACCCACCGCCCGCGCCGGCTGCGGCCGCAAACGCCGATTGCTCTCTGACCGCCACTGGCATGGTTACGGCCAGCCTGGGTTCGGCACCTGCGGTCTCGCTGAATTCCGCCGCCACCGGTTCGGTGATCTCGGGCGCCGGCAGGGCCTCGCTGGCAACCGCCTCGATCGGCGCTGCCTCAGCCGCTAGCGGCTCAGCCTCCGCTGCGGGGAGCGCAGCAGCACTCTCTTGTTCTGGCGCTGTTTCGGTCGCTCGCAGTTCCGCCGCCGGCGCAGATTCGATGAGACTCGCGTGCTCAATCGTCTCCGTCGCCACGGCCGGTTCGGATTCTGCGATCGGGATCGCCTGAACCGCGGCCCACACCTCGCTAAGAATCGGCTCATCGGAAAGTGTTAGCGCCCCCTCGCCTGCAATCGATTCAACCTGCGTTGCGGCCGGTTCCATCTGCGCTTCGATTGGTTGATGCGAAGGCCCGCTGAAACTCGCGCTTTCCGCTGGGGCATCCTCGGCGCCCACTCGGTAGGCATCGGTGTCCCGCAGCGCCGCATAGGCCTTCTCCATCTCGCGCTCCAGGATGGCGGCGGCTTCATCGTCCGCCAACGGCAGTTCTTCGGCGATCCATCTCGAACCGGAAATACTTGGCCCGGAGTAGCTTGACTCCGCGAATCCGGCAGAGGCCGTGAATTCCGAGTGTTCCAACCGTCCTTCGTACTTCTCTACCGGGAACTCGGCAGGCTGCTCAGAAGCCTCCAGCTGGGCGGCCACCGCTACGTCGTTGCCGCCGACCGGAGCCAAAGACTCCAGCGCCGCGGCGACTTCCGCGTCCCCAAGGCTCTCTGCGACCGCGGGCTCGGAGGAGACGTCCACTGGCGACGGCTGCTCGAACGCCGGCGGTGCCGCAACGGCTTCCGCCCCCGCTACGCTCTCCACTGAGGGTTCGGACGAGACTTCGACCGGCGATGACTGCTCGAACACCGGCGAGGAATCCTGGCTTACTTGGTGGATTGGCGGCGCAGACTCGGAAGCAAATTCAGCCGCCGCTATTTCTGGCGCCCGCTGATCTCCAAAGTGGTCGACTTCGAACGTTTCGACTCTGGCCGACTCCGTGGGAGCCAGCGCAACCCCGGACTGCTGGTACGCGGCCGGTTCGTATGCGGCCCGCTCCTGTGCGGCCGGTTCCGGCGCAGACAAGTCCCGCGCAACTTCCACCTGCTGAAATTCAGTCCGCTGAAATTCGCCAATCTGAGTCTCGCCAGACTGAGTTTCGTTGGTATGGATTTCGTGCGGCTGCGACTCGCTCGCCTCGCCGTACGGAGCCTCGCTCTGCTGAATCGCTATCGGAGGACTGGATTCGCCGGCGTTCCGCCAGGACTCCGCCGCTCGCGGGAAAGTGTCTACTTCCTCTTCCGTAGCTGCGGGAGCGAGTTGCGCGGAGTCTATTCCACGTTCGACGGCGGTAGCGGCTGCGGCGATAGCCGCGATTTCATCGGCAGTGACGTCCTCTACCATCCCGTCCTTCACCGAACTGACTGGCGCTCGCGTCTCTTCCAGTTCAGGAGCGCGCTCGAAGTCGCGAAACGCGGTCGCCGAAGCCCGTGGCGTCTCTACCGCAATCGCTGGTTCTTCCGGCTTTGGACCGGATCCCGGAATAACCAGGCGTGACTTCCATCCGGTCATCGAATCGCCGAACTTGGCGCCATCCACCGGAGCAGTGGAGCCCTCCACCGTCGCGTGGGTCTTGGCAAAAGTACGCGCGCGCACATCTGCCTGGGGAACGATTTTGTCTTCGAGCCTGGTGAGCGCGGTGAGAAGTTCGCTGGCTTCGAAAGGCTTTACCAGATGCGCGTCGGCGTGAACCCGGGTCGCTTCATCGGCCTTGAAAGGCTCCAGCTTCCCCACGGTCAGCAGGACGGGAATATGAAATGTGTCGGCACTTTCCTTGAGGCGCTGGCATACTTCCAGACCTCCGTAGCCAGGCATGTAGACGTCGAGAATCACCAAGTCAGGTTTCTGCTCGGCAATCTTCTTCAGCGCGGCGGAGCCGTTGTTGACCGTGAGTACATCGTAGCCGGCCTCGCTGAGGATTCTCCGGCCCATGTTCTGAGCTGTTACGCTGTCGTCGGCGAGCAGTATTTTCCGCGCCAAGCAAGTTCCTCTTGGTGAAAAGGGGGGATAGCGCGAAGTTAAATTGTCCCGGAAGGTAAGTCAATGAGGATAAGAGAGTAAGGACGTTACCAGCGGACACTCTCCCATTGGGTGACTGGAGCGCTTTTCGCCCGGCTAAAACCGCGAGGCTTTGCGCTTGAACGCGAGTCCTGTTTGGCTGTCCGGCGGCTTCAGAAATGGATAATCTTGTGCAATCCCTTCTTTTTCTTACGTTTACTCGAGGAGATGAGCGAGTCGTCGTCCTTGTTCTGGTCGCTGCTGGTCGCAGAATCGGCGGAGGCGGCGCCTGCTTGAGCACCCGTACCCGTCTGAATCTCGTTCACTTGCTGCGGAGGGGGAAGAGGCTGGGCGCCGGCATCCTGCATGTTTGGCTTTAGTTCGTTAGCGTCGCCAGGAGCGTCCGCGGGAGCCAGGTTGGCTGCTGGCGGTGTAGCATCGGCAGGCGGGGTGGTGGCCGCGCCGGAGTCGGGTGCAGTCGCCGCAGGGGAATCGGAGCGTGGCGCTGGCTGGCCCACAGGTACAGTCCCTGTCCCAACGGTTTCAACCGATGCGGAGGCTGAACCGTCCGCGGGAGCCGAATTCGTGTTCAACCCTTGCGTTTCTTCCGCCGCCACTTGGGTAGCGCTCACGGGTTGAGGGTCAACCAGGGTCGGCTCTCCCACCCGTGCTGCCACCGCCACATCGGGATGCTTGCTGAAATTTCGCAAGACCTTGGTGACCATGCCGCTGTCGCGGCGGCTGTCTTCTTCGGCCTTGTTCTGCATAATGGCCGCTCTGGTCGGCCTCGGCACCGGCTGATGCAATGCGATGAGCCGGTCCTTCGCGTCATCGGCGCGAAACATCACGGGATACCTGGTCAAAATTTTCGAGTAGGCTTCCGCGGCATTCTTGGTCATGGCTTCAACCAGTTTGGCTTTGTCGGTTTCCCTAAAGGGACGTGCCCGAACCAAAGCGATCTCAGCTTCATAGGACTGGCCCAGCAAATACAAGGCTTCATCGGCGCGGCTGTAGAGTGGGTACTGATCGACCACGCTGCGCAGACGGGCAATACCCGCCGGATAGGACTCGCGCAGATAGTAGAAACGGCCAATCCGGAACTCACGTTCCGCCAGCACTTCTTCTACTTCCCGCAGACGCTGCTTGCCGGTCTCCACCAGCTTGGTCTGCTCCGGGTACTGCATGATCAACTTGCGATACTCGTCGCGGGCGCGCATTGCGTGGGTGTAGTCGCGGTCCGGCTGCTCCATCTCCTGATAGTGAATGTTGGCGATCTTAAGTTGGGCCTCGGCAGCTTCCGGCATGTTGGGGAAGAAGGTTTCAAAGTCGCTGTATTCGATTTCCGCCTGAGCCAGTGCCGCCGTGCCGCCCTCGGCGTACCACGAATCGGCCACGCCCAGCTTGGCGCGGGCGATGTACTCGGAGTCCGGATAGGTGTTGATCAGGGTCTGCAGCGTCAGACGCGACACGTCGAAGCGATTGTGCTTCATGGCGTCCATGGCGCGATCGAATAGCACCTTATCGGGCTGCTTGGAGCTGACGTTCGGCCAGCGGATTGGTGACTTTCTTGTTGGTGCATCCGGCCGCGAAAACCAGCACGCACAAAAGCAAAACCAGGGGAGTACGCCGTAACATAGGGAACCTCGTAAATTGATCGTGTGGAGACGGGCGCCTTCGCCCGTCCAGCGAGCGAGCAAAGCGAGCGACGCGACCGTTCAAACGAATCTGCCGTTCGAAAACTTAAGCCCGAACCAACGCCGCCTCAGTCGCCGCCTTCAACAGCTTCTGTGCATCTCTCTTTGGATCGCCGTGGCCAAAGACCGCGTTGCCTGCTACCAGAATCTCCGCCCCCGCCCGTACCACCTCGGCAACCGTCCCCACCGCAATACCGCCATCGACTTCGATCCGGAAATTGAGGCCACGCATCGCCCGCAACTCCGCCAGCCGGCGGATCTTATGCACCGCCCCCGGAATGAACTCCTGCGCTCCGAACCCCGGGTTCACCGACATCACTAGGACATAGTCAACAATATCAAGCACTTCCGTCAGCATCTCGACCGGCGTCCCAGGATTGATGACCACGCCGGCCAGGCACCCGTGGTCCTTGATGTGATGCAGGCTGCGGTCCAGGTGAACGCATGCCTCCTGATGAACCGAAATCCAGTCTGCCCCGGCCTCGGCGAACGCCTGGATGAACTCATCGGCGCGCTCGATCATCAGGTGGCAATCGAGCGGCAGCTTGGTCACTTGCCGCAGGGACTTCACCACCGGTGGCCCGACCGTGAGATTGGGCACAAAGTGCCCATCCATGATATCCACGTGGATGACCGTGCCTCCGCCCTCGGCCGCGGCTCGCACTTGTTCCCCCAGACGGGAGAAGTCCGCCGACAAAATCGAGGGTGCTAGCTCAATCAAACCTGGGCTCCGGGTTCTGCTGGAACCAGCAAATTTTACCACGTGCTGGGACGTATCTTTTTATGCAGTGGATGGGTATTGTGTCGGAATTAGGTCTTGTGTGCCACTTACTGCACCTTGACCTTAACCTGATACTTCCCATCCGCACCCACCTCGACAACCTCAGCAGCCTTGAGGAACGGCTTCAATACCTCGGGATTCAGCCACTCCAGCTCCCAGCCCTTGGCGAGGGCAAGCACTGTATAGCGCCCCGGCACCACGCCACGCAGGCTGAACGTTCCATCGCTGTCGCTTTGGTCGCTGCGGATGAGTCCATCATTTTTCTCTGCATCCTTGGGCGCGAGTACGATCATTGCCCCTGCCATGGGCTTGCCGTCCCGCAGCGCCACACCATCGACTCGTCCCAAGTGCCTGGAAATCGTTACCGTCAGCCGCACCGCTCCCGAGCCGCCGATCTCTACCTGCTGGCCCACCAATTTGGCCCCGGTGGCGGAAATTTGTGAGACCACCATGTCGGGGGCGCCGACCACCACCAAATAATTTCCCGGCCTGATTGCATCGTCCTGAATCTGAAATTCGCCTTTGTCGCCGACACGCGTGTCGTATACGTCACCCGAGGAGCGATTAAAAAGTTGGATTGAGGTTGAGGCCGGCGCCGGTGCACCTTCCAACCGCGCTACGCCACTCACTGTGGCTGCCGGAGGGCTTTCGGACAAGCTGATTTCGGCATCCCGAGTCGCGTTCACGGACTGAGACCAGATAGCCGGGCTCTGGCCGTTGGACTCAATCGTCAATTCCATTTGCCCCGGAGGCAGACCGCCGATTTCCACCGCATCGGGGTATTGCACCAGCGGCGCATTTACTCGAATCATGCCGCCGTCGAAGACCGGCTGCATCACTGTAGCGCCGTAGGACTGCGACTCTCCGGGATGCGCTCCCGCCAGCCGCAGGTGAATCGCGGGAACGGCTATCAGACTGAGATCCGCAACCGCCCGATCACCTGCCTCCACTGTGATAGGGGTCGCCTGACTGGCATCGGTCGTCCCACCGGAGAAAGTGACGGGATATGCGACATCGAGCGGCGACCGATTCTCTTGATCTTGGCCCGCCGTGGCGCTGTCAGCCAGCGCGCCGTTTCGAAAGTGCATGAGCGGCCGAGCCGGCTCCGCATACCACGGCTGCGCCGCGACAGCCACGAAATATGTGCCATTCCTCAGATGACTAAAGCGATAGTGTCCCTGGTCGTCGGTAGTTGCAACCCGTTGCTGGTGTATCTCGCGGCGGCCTGCTTCTATGCCGCTGCGAAACAGCGT
Source organism: uncultured Acidobacteriaceae bacterium (assembly GCA_963735545.1). Classification (GTDB taxonomy): domain Bacteria; phylum Acidobacteriota; class Terriglobia; order Terriglobales; family Acidobacteriaceae; genus PALSA-270. The sequence continues at coordinate 86,930 of CAVTLU010000016.1, read as the reverse complement.
CACCTGGGCGCCGCGCGCCGGTTCGCTGTGCTCGTCCGTGATCGTCCCCATCAAGCTTGCATCGGGACGCAGCCGAAAAAGAATGTCCTCCGACTGCAGCCCAGGCCCCACGGCGACCGCTGTGGAATATCCTCCGTGCTCATCGAGATTCTGCCGCAGAAATCCACGGCCTGACGCCGAGAGAGCATACTTTCCCGGAGCTACCCCGTCGAATTGAAACTTGCCATCTTCTCCAGCGACGATCTCGCGACGCTCGCCGGGTTTGTCCGCGGGAGTTATCGTGACCGCAGCACCAGCTAACGGATGGCTGGTAATCGCGTCCACCACCGTGCCGCTGATGCGAAAATGTTCGCGGGTCGCGGACGCCCCTCGCTGCGCCCAGCAGGCAATTGCCAGCACAACCACGCCGACGATGGATAAATAGCGCTTCATTTCTCCCACTTAATCAAATCGAGCGCGACCTCGCTCTTCCCATTAGCCGTCAACGTAACGTGGCTGGCCTTCGACAAATAGGGCGCCAAAGCCTCCGGGTTCGTGTACTCGAAGCCCTCCACGTGATCGAAAGCTAGAACGTCGTATTCGCCGGGAGCCAACCCGACGAACTGGACCTCATTCCCCGGATAAGCAAACGTCAGCCTGGTGCGGCGAGGTTGATGATCCGGGACCAGCAGAACCGAAGCTGGAGCAACCGGGTCTCCTGAGGAAACGGTCGCGTTCAGTGACGCGCTGTCATCCCGCAGTACGATTTCAATCGGCGGCACGGAGACTCCCTCAGTCACCGTGAGTTCCTCGCGCAGCAAGTCCGTGCCGCCGCACTGCGCCGAGGCTACGTACCAGTTTTCGAACGCCGATACCTCGGCCGTATATTTTCCCGGTTGGAGGTCGCGAATCGCGAGAGTGCGATTTTGCGGATTCCCCACCAGACTCGCAGCATAGCTAGTCCTCTGGAGCGAAAGCGTAGTGGAATTTAGTAACACCTGTACCGGCGGCCGACCGCGCCGATAAATTTGTTGCGCCGGCGTCGGTTTTACCGCCTCCGTCCTGACCACTATTGGAACTGAAATTACCTGGCCCACAGCCAATCGAATCCCTGCCTTGTCGGAATCCACAGTCAGGCGTAGTGTCGCGCTGAGCTGAATCCCATCCTTACCTTCCGACTGCGCTCGGAGCAAATAACTTCCCCCAGGAACGGTAGCTTGAAACTTTCCTGTGGCTGGATCGAACTGGATGGGAAGCGGAAATCCTCCGCCGGAATCGCTGGCGAAGTAGAGAAACGCAGATTGTCCCGGCGGGACGCCCGCGACAACTCCAGCAACCTGAAACGAGCTTGCCGGCTTTACCGAAAAATCCGCAGCCACCTGCTGCCCGGGCGCGAGATCGAAGGCAGTTGCCGCCTCAAGCTCCGGCGTGCCCGGATAGAAAACCTCGGAATAACCCGCGCCCCGCTGCTTGGGCGTGGCCCCGCCTGCAGCGCGATAGTCCCAACTCGGCCCGGCCTCTACAAAGTACGATCCCGGCGTCAGATTGGCGATGCGGTATCCGCCCTCTTCGTCAGTCCTGGTCTGCCCCCGCTGTTCCCAGTGCCTGCGCCCTCCGCTAACCCGCAAGGCAATGACTTTCACCGGCATACCCTCTACCGGCTCTCCGTCTGACTCAACGCGGCCGAAGATCACACTCTCGGGCGTCAGTTTTATGACGACGGCGTCGGAGCCGCTTTCGAGCATGGTGGGAGGCGGCATCTGCCCTTGCGAGATTTCCTGTTCATTGAAAAACCCAGGCTTGCGGGTGGTGATGGTGGTGCGGCCCGGCGGCAGGCCGGTAAATTCGAAGCGTCCGTCGGCGTCCGTCAGCATGGCTTGAACGTCACCCAGGAAAATCTGCACCAAAGCATGGGGGATAGGCTCACCCGTAGCCGAGTTAACGACCGTGCCGCGAAGAATGGCGTCACCCGTGGCGGCGCTGCTACTTGCCCCGCCCCCGGAAACATATTGCCCGTGTGCCTGCAAGTCCAGAATTTGCAGAGAGGCCAACAGAATCAATCCCAACCAAAGGCAAGACACCAGCCAACGGAGTGCTGCGCCTCGAACAGGCTGGCGTAGATGGCAAAAAACAGGACGCATGAGACACACAACGTGGGCAAGATCCGGGACGCGGTTATTCCAGGACGATACTCAATTAGACGGCTAAAGCGGTCGCTTTTGTTGCATGTGGCATGACCATTCCGCTGCCAGGTCCCTAAAGCAGATGTTAGGACCGCGGCAGCGTCGAGGTCAATCCTTTAAGGACACGCGAATCGCCGTAACTCACGTGGGGACAGCCGAAGGCGGCTGTCCCCACGCATTCAACTCGGCGCCGATCACCCGGGCCCCGTGCTAGTCTCTCAAAGCCAGTGCCTCTTCCTTCCCAAATCGGTCCTGCTGGCCTCAGCCTCGGCGCGGGTTTGTTCTGGGGTACGAGCGACTTTGTCGGCGGATACGCCGTCCGCCGCACCAACGCCTTCCTTTTCACCATGATTACGCACGCCGCCGGGACGCTTTTGATGGTCTCGTTGGCTCTGCTGCATCACTCCGCATTTCCCTCGCGCACGACGGCAGCCTGGGCAGTAGCCGCAGGCATAATCGCGGGAACCGCGCTGGCGGTCTTCTATCAGGCGCTCGCAGTGGGAAGAATGGGCCTTACCACCCCAGTGGCCGCAGTACTGAGTGCAGCTATTCCGGCTGTGATCGGCATGATCACGGAAGGCTTGCCGGGCTTTGTGCCAGTCGCCGGATTCTTGCTGGCCGGCACCGGTCTTTGGTTGATCTCGCGTCCGGAAGACGGCATTCGTCCCCAGGGGCTGGGACTTGCTCTACTCGCCGGCGTGCTATTCGCAGGATATTTTCTCTGCATCAAGCGAGCGGGAGAAGGCTCAGCGCTATGGATCGCCGGGATATCGCGGGCCTGTTCGTTCGTGGTCACGGCCGTCATCGTGTTTTCTGGCGGTAAGTTTCGCGGCATCACGCCGAAAAGCATCGGCTTGGCTGCCTTCGCCGGCTGTGTGGACGTCTCCGGCAGCGTGCTGTTCGTTCGCGCCGCTCAAACCGGACGCTTGGATACGGTCGTGGTGCTCAGTTCGCTCTATCCGGCGGTGACGGTGGTACTGGCCTGGCTCCTGCTCCGGGAGCATTTCAGCCGGTGGAAGGCGATCGGGATGGTCGCGGCGATAGCGGCTGTGCCGATGATTGCGCTGCAGTGAATTCGCTACATTCAGTATTCTAGAATGGAGAATATTGATGTAGATAACATGTAATAGTAGATAAAATAGTAAATTACAGTAATATCCGTTTACATTCTATATTCGTGAATATAGAATGTAAGCGTGGATCTGCGGCCCCAAGACGTCGTCGTCTCGCTCAAACTGCTTGCCAGTGGTTCTCAACCCTGGACCTACGCCAAGCTTGCACAAGAGTTGGGGATGAGTGCCTCGCAGGTGTTCGAGTCAGTGGCCCGAGCTGATGCCGCGCGCTTGCTCGACGCTGCCGCCACGCAACCTCCTCCGGGAAGACAGGGGCGAGCGCTACTCCCCGAGCCAAACCGGGGCAATTTGAAAGAGTTTCTGGTGCACGGCGTGAAGTATGCGTTCCCCGTGGAGCGCAGCGGCGTAACTCGAGGTCTCCCGACGGCCGAAGCCGCTCTGCCACTCAGCCGCTTCTTCCCGGAGCCGTTCCCGCTTCCCCCAGTCTGGCCCGATCCTGAGGGTCCGGCGCGTGGAATCGAATTCTCGCCGCTTTACAAGAACGTTCCATTAGCGGCGCGACGGGACGAGAAGCTGTATGAACTCTTAGCACTGGTTGACGCGATTCGAGAGGGAAGAGCGCGGGAGCGCGAAATCGCGGTGCGTGAACTCACCAGTAGAATCGATTCATGGTGAGTGCCGGCCAGCGCGATCCGAACTTGGCGCACCTCGTAGCGCTCGCGCGAAAACTGGAGCCCGTGCTCGAAAAGATAGCGTTCGTCGGAGGTTGCATTACCGGATTGCTGGTCACTCGACCCTGCCGCCGCCCCCGTGCGGCCGACGCTCGATGTGGATGCCATTGTGGAACTCGCTTCCTACGCGGACTTCACCAGGCTCGAGGGCCGGCTGAGAAGTCTCGGCTTTCGCGAGTCGCACGCCGAGGGCGCGCCCATTTGCCGCTGGATTCATGGGGACTCAATTCTGGACCTTCTGCCAACCGATCCCTCGATTCTCGGCTTCAGCAACCGTTGGTATCGGGCAGCGTTGCAAAATGCGCGGCCTCTCGCCATCGAGTCGCTTACGATTAGGATCATTCCTGCTCCCTATTTCTTGGCAACAAAACTGGACGCATTTCACGGGCGTGGAAAACAGGACTACCGTCTGAGCCGTGACTTGGAAGATATCGTGACAGTGATCGACGGACGGTCCGAACTTGTCGCCGAAGTCGCTGCCGCGGATGCCGAAGTGCGGCAGTACTTAAGCACTGAGCTTTTGGCCTTGCTGAGGAATCGTGATTTTGTAGAGGCGCTTCCAGGACACTTGCTGCCGGATGCGGCCAGCCAGCAGCGCATTAGTATAGTGATGAATCGCATGCGGCAGATGATCGCCAAGGATTGAAGCGTGGCCCTCCTCGAAGTTCGGAATCTGACCAAGACCTTCCCTCTCGGCGAGTCGATCTTCGGCGGAGGGGCGAAGGGCGAGGTTCGCGCCGTGGATGACGTTTCGCTGGACATCCACGCCGGCGAGACTCTGGGCCTGGTGGGCGAGTCGGGATCGGGCAAGAGCACGCTGGGCCGGCTGGTGCTGCGGCTGATCGAACCTACTTCGGGCAGCGTTCGCTACGAAGGGACCGACCTGCTGGGCGCATCGCACCGCGAAATGCGCCGCCTGCGCCGCGACATGCAAATTATTTTTCAGGACCCGTTCGGGTCGCTCGATCCGCGCATGCGGGTGGAAGATGTGATCGCGGAGCCGCTGGTCATTCATGGCGAGCGTGAGAGGGTCGGACGCGGGTGACCTTCCGCCGGTTCTGCGAAAGATGGGATTCGCGCTCGTGTTGCTGAACTCCTTCGCGCCGTCGGCCTCGACGAATCCGCGCTCCGCCGCTTCCCCCACGAATTCAGCGGAGGCCAGCGGCAGCGCATCGTAATCGCCCGCGCTTTGGCGCTGCGGCCAAAGTTCATCGTGGCCGACGAACCGGTTTCCGCCCTCGACGTCAGCGTCGGCGCGCAAATTGTGAACCTGCTGGCGCAACTGCAGCGCGAGTTCGGGCTGACCTATTTGTTCATCTCGCACTCCATGCCGGTGGTGCGCTATCTGGCGACCCGCATTGCGGTGATGTATCGCGGCAAGCTGGTGGAGGTTGGGACGACCGAGCAGGTCACAACGCAGCCGCAGAACGCCTACACGCGCAGCCTGCTGGGGGCGACGCCAGAAGTGCAGCTACGCTAAACGCCTGCGTGTTTGACGCTTTTCCACAGCGCACGCTAGAATGGTTCAGTTTGCCTGTACTCGCGGCTTGATTCTGCAGCCGCCCCGCCAAAGTTGCCGAGAGCGCCGACGCGGAAACACAGCAAGCATAGAAAACTCACAAGAGTTCCCGGACCGCGCCTGAGTCAGGCTGCGACCGGCACAAGATTGGACGGAGGCATAAGTATGTACGCGGTCATACGTAGCGGCGGAAAGCAGTACCGCGTGGCGCCCGGCGACGTCATCCGGGTCGAGAGCCAGGGCGAAGCCAAGGACAGCAAGGTCGAGTTCAGCGACGTGCTCGCAGTCTCCGGCGGCGAAGGCCAGATCGGCAAGCCGCAATCGGAAGCGCTCGTCACCGGCGAAGTCGTCGAGCAAGGGCGCGGCGCCAAGATCCTCGTCTTCCACTACAAGCGCAAGAAGCAGTACAAGAAGCTGCGCGGGCATCGGCAGAATTACACTGCGGTGCGCATTACTGAGATCGCATTCGACGGGCAGAGCTTCAAAGCGCCCGAGCTTCCCAAGAAAGAAGCGAAGCCTAAGAAGGCTGCGGCGGAAGTAGCGGAAGTGCCGGAAGCGAAAGCGGCCAAGGCGCCGGCGAAGAAAGCGGCAGCGAAGAAGCCCGCGGCCAAGAAAGCTGCGCCGAAAAAGAAAAGGTAAAACACAAGGTCCCTCGACTGCGTGTTGTGTTTGCTTCGCGAACCCAACACTTCGCTCGGGATGACAGAAATTGAGAGCATCCGATGGCACACAAAAAAGGGCAGGGCACATCACGAAACGGGCGAGACTCCAACGCGCAACGGTTGGGCTTCAAGGCTTTTGGCGGGCAGGTTGTTCCTGGCGGCACGATTATCGTGCGCCAGCGTGGCACACCGGTGAAGCCGGGACTGAACGTCGGCCGCGGCAAGGACGACACGCTCTTCGCCAAGATCAGCGGCCGCATCAAATTCCTGGATAAGGGCTCGATGGGCAAGTTTGTCATGGTTGAGCCGCTGGAAGCGAAGTAGCGTTCTCGCTAGCTCGCGACAAAGAGTGTCCGCTCCACACTTAGCCTCGCCTTCGGGTTGAGGCTTTTTGTTTTTGGTCGTTGGTCGTACGTCGTTGGTCGTTGGCAAAATCCAACAAATCCTGCGGCGAACGAACTGGCAGCGGCGAAAAGCCAACGACCAACGACGCACGACCAACGACCGGTTCTCCCATGTTCATCGATGAAGCCACAATTCGCGTCAAAGCCGGCGATGGCGGCAATGGCTGCATGGCGTTCCGGCGGGAGAAGTTTGTGCCCCGCGGTGGACCCTCGGGCGGCGACGGCGGCAATGGTGGCAACGTCATCATGGAGTCCAGCGAGCGCCACAACACGCTGGTGCATTTCCGCTTCAACCCCGAGTACAAGGCGCAGCGCGGACGTCACGGCGAAGGCTCCAACAAAACCGGGCGCGAGGGCGAAGATGTGCTTTTGAAAGTTCCCGTCGGAACCATCGTCTACGACGAGGAAACCGGCGACAAGGTGTACGACTTCTCGCAGCCTGACGAACGCATCGTCATCGCCCGCGGCGGCCGTGGCGGACGCGGGAACGCGCGCTTCGCCACGCCGGTACATCGCGCTCCCCGGGAGCACGAAGAGGGACGTCCAGGCGAGGAGCGCGTCTTCCGCCTCGAGTTAAAGCTGCTGGCGGATGTGGCCCTGGTGGGATATCCCAATGTCGGAAAGTCGACATTGATCTCGCGCATCTCAGCCGCGCGGCCGAAGATTGCAGACTATCCTTTCACCACCCTGCAGCCAAATCTTGGCGTGGTTATGGTGGGCAAACCCCCTGCCGAAAAGAGTTTCGTGGTGGCGGATATTCCCGGACTGATCGAAGGCGCGCATACGGGATCGGGCCTGGGAACGCAGTTTCTGCGCCACATTGAGCGCACCCGGCTGCTGGTTCATATGGTGGATGTTTCGGACGGCAGCGGGCGTCCGGATCCGATCAAAGATATCGAAGTGATCACGGGAGAGTTGGAGAGCTTCGGCGCGGGCCTCGAGCAGAAGCCGGTAATCATGGTGGCGTCGAAAATCGATGTGGTAAACAAAGACAAACTGGCCAAGTTGAAACGCTATTGCAAGAAGCAGGGACTGGAATTGTTCCCCATATCGGCGGTCACCGGCAAAGGGATCGAAGAGCTTACATTCGCTATGGCGGAGAAAGTGGAAGAAGTTAGAAGCAGTATTCAGACTTCAGTTGTCGGTTCTCAGCAGGACTTCTAGGCGAGCAATTACGAGGCGGCCCCTCCCGGGCCGCCTCGACCTTGCCCAACATCTACCGACTACGCACTTTGCGCTTGCACCTCCTGCGACCCATGCTGGAAGCGGTATTGCAGGATTTTTGCAGCCAACGCCGGGCTGGTTCTTGATTCCCCCGGCCTCTTGCTGCGTACGACCTGGCCGCGGCAGACCACCTCTGCCGCTGACACTCCTGCAACTTCCACCGGCAGCACGAGGTAGATTTCGAGCTGCGCGTTGGGTGAAATCATCTCTTCCGCACTGAACAGCATTCCCGAGCGGCTGATGTTTTCGGTAGTCCCCTGGCGCCAATCTAGTTCGCCAACTTGGCGATATTTCAGCGGCAAGTGGAGATTGAAACGGCGGGCACGGAACGGTGAAACTTTCTCCTTGCCCCGGACAGGTGCTTGGATGAATGGACGAGTAGACATGAAATCCTCCTGGGGGAGAGCTGTGTCGATCGTCTCCCGGTCTTTAGCCTTCAAAGCGGGAAGGGTACTGGGCTTCTGGAGCGAGTCCAGAACGCCGTTATGGGGGATGGCATTCATTCCCGGCGCGCTGACGTTCGACAGCAGCTGGTGAATGGGGCCTGGTTGAAATGTGGGGCCTACGGCAGGAACGACACCGGGAAGCGGCGCTCCGAGACGCCGGATGGGAGCGCGATTCGGAGCAACGTCGTCACGTGTGCGAAGTCGGGGGATCAATCGCATACAACTCGATGCTAGTTCCCGGAACGGGAATGGCGCGAGTTACGAGGGTGCAATTAGTCATCGACCAATTGGCGATGTCCGTAGGAGAGTAAGTCTCAGGCAACCCCTCGCGGTAAAGCGTTACCGTGCCCGGTCTGCGACGCTCGGCCGCGCCGACTCCCGTGACTTCTTGGGACGGTCGCCGATAACGACTTGCAAGAACCGGGTCAAAAGCCAGAAACTAAGGGCGCTTCCGGTTAAGCCCGAAAACAGCGGGCGAAGCGGGCACGACTCCCGGCATGAATATCGGTCTTTTCGGCGGAACTTTCGATCCTATCCACAATGGCCATTTGGCCTTGGCGCGTGCGGCGCAAGAACGTTGCCAACTGGGCCGCATTTACTTTGTGCCCGCTAATATTCCACCGCACAAGGCAGCTGCGCCGCTGGCCTCTTATGGCGACCGCTATTCCATGTTGGGAATGGCAACGATAGGAGAGAAAACATTCCTGCCATCTCTACTGGAAGAGCCTGGTACCGAAACTATTCTGGCGAAGCCCAAGGGCAAGAAGATCGAGTCCGGCAGCCAGGGCGCGAACTACAGCGTCGACACAGTACGCCGGCTCAAACAGATCATCAAGAAGAACGACCGCCTATTCTTCCTGATCGGCATCGACGCTTTTCAAGACATCGCCAAGTGGCGGGAGCCGGAAGCGCTGTTCCGCGAGTGCGAATTCATCGTGGCCAGCCGTCCCGGATATTCCCTGGCCGACGTGGCCAACGCCTTGCCGGAGAGTCTGCGGCCGGCGGCCGCGGTCACGAAACCGTTCGCCAAACAGCCAGCCAAAGGCGATCTGGTGTTGACCGGCGTGAGCGTCCATTTGCTGGAGGATGTGCATCAGAACATTTCGGCCACAGCGATTCGCGAGGCGGTTGCGGCCGGAAAGGCTCTGGGCCGATTCGTGTGCCCCCCAGTGGCCGAGTACATCAAAAAGATGGGGCTATACAAAAGCGGCCGTTAGCCTTTGGCCTTTAGCCTTTGCTGGTATGCCGCGCGGCCTTGGCCGAGCCAGAGCCTCTGGTCAGCTACAATTGGCTAGGGGAACCAAAAGCCAACGGCCAAGAGCCAACGGCCAAGAGCCAACGACCAAGAGCCAACGACCAACGACTGCTTTCCTTCATGAAAAAAAACGACCTCAAAAGCCAAGTCAGCGAAGCCATCGGCGCCTGTCAGGAAAAAAAGGCGGAAGAAATCACTATCCTGGAATTGGAAAAAGACTCGGGAGCATTTACCGACTATTTTCTGCTTTGCAGCGGGACGAACCCGCGGCAGATTCAAGCCATTGCCGACGAAGTCGAGCTGCGGCTGAAAAAGGCTGATTTGCGCCCCACTCATACCGAAGGCTACAAACAGGCGGAGTGGGTGCTGCTCGACTACGTAGATTTCGTAGTGCACATCTTCTCGGAGAAAGCCCGGCGCTTCTACGATCTCGAGCGGTTGTGGAAGTCAGCCCGGCGTCTGGAGCCGGCGGAGCTGAAAACCGTCAGAGTCAGGGTGCCGCGGACTGCGGCGCGCAGCTTGCGAAAGAAACGCGCTTAGAAAAATGGTGGAAAGCCGCCAGTCCTGAGTTCATCAGTCGATGCAAATGCCTGCTCAGAATTCCAACTCGCTCTGGGGTTCGTCCTACCGCCTGGTTGCCTCCGAAAAGTGGAAAGCCAAATCGGCTGCCATGGGGCGCGATGTCACTGAAGCGCTAGTGGAATATTCGCGTCCCAAGCCGGGCATGAAGGTGTTGGACCTCGGCAGCGGCACGGGCGAGCCAGCGATCAGCGTAGCGTCACTGGTGGCGCCAGATGGCCATGTCACAGCGCTGGATCGTAGCACCGAACTTCTGGAAATCGCTGCGGAGCGGGCACACCAGCGCGGCACTCACAAACCTTTCCACTCATGAAGCGGATGCGAACCGTCTCCCGTTCCCGATCAAACCTTCGACCTCGTGACCTCCCGCTTCGGAGTGATGTTCTTTGAGGAGTCCGCGCTTCACGAGGCCTATCGGGTTTTGAAGCCTGGAGCGCGGGCCTGTTTCGCGGCGTGGGGCCCGGTTGAACAGCCCTACTGGGCGACGATGATGGGAATCGTCCACAAACATGCACAGGGAGCCATCGTTCCCGCCGAACAGAATCCCTTCAAGTACTCCCAGCCCGGAAGCCTGGCAGCCGCCCTGCGCAAGGCCGGATTCGAAGCCGAGGAAGAGACCAGGAACGTGGATTGGACCTGGCACGGCCCGGTCGAGGAAGTCTGGGAATATGCGCGCTCCGTGGCGGCGCCATTTCTCCCCATGCTGGAGCGGGTCCCCGTGGACCAGTGGGAGGCCATCGATTCCGAGATCCACTCTGCCCTCCGCAACTACGTGGTCGGCAACAGCGTTAATTTCGGTGCAGTGGTGGTGTTCGCCGCAGGCATCAAGGCGTGAACAGCTGACTGACACAGAGGACACAGGGAGGCACAGGAATTCCTTCAGGTTTCATGGTTCTCCTGTGCTCCCCTGTGCCCCCTGTGTTTAAATCCCTCCGTGAAGCTAAAAATAGCCTGGATCGGCAAAACCAAAGAACCCGCCATCCAGGCTCTAACCGGTGAATACCTGAAACGCCTCACCCGTTATGCCGAGACCGAAGGCGTAGTCCTCAAAGACGAGCCCGCCCTGCTGGCGCTGAGCGGGCCGCGTGCGCGAACCAAGCACGTACTCGTCCTGCTGGACGCTAAGGGGAAACAACTCTCCTCCGAAGAGCTGGCGAAGTTTATCGGCCAACATCAGGACCGAAGTCCACTGCCCCTGGTGTTCGCGGTGGGCCCGGCGAATGGTTTCAGCGACGCATCCCGCAGCGCAGCCTCTGTGCTCCTTTCCCTCGGCAAAATGACAATTGCGCACGAACTCGCCCGCGTGGTTCTGCTGGAGCAACTCTATCGGGCATTCACCATTCTCAAAGGCCATCCTTATCACCTCGGGCACTGAGTCAATCCGGCGGAAGTGGTGGTGGTGGTGTACCTTGGTGATATTCCGCACTTTCCAATCTAAAGTTTAGAGTCGAACGGCAAGGCAACTTATGATGTAATTCTTACTAAGCCAGAAGTGAGGAAGGCCATGACCATGAAGAATCCCGCGGAAGTACTTTGGATAAAAGAGCAGGAGCTACAGAAAGTGAAGAAAGAAGTCGAGGCCCTGCGAATCGCGGCGCGTTTGCTCAATGACGACGGTCCGTCCGGCAGCGACGGGCGGCAGGATATGCGTCATCTGGTCGAGATGCCTTAGCAAGAATCAGTCGTCTCTGCTTTCCCGTCTGATTTATTCCACCCGTAGCTAAATAGCCGAAGTTCGTTCGCGTGCCTGCGCCTGCCCACACTCTCGGTTACCGAAGTTCATGTCTTTCGATGTGACTTTGGTCATACGACCTCTGGTGACTACGAACATCTAACGATAGGAAAGGTAACCACCCGGTAATTTGTCTCAGCGCCAGAGACAGGGGCAGAAGATGAATAGGATCTATTATTTAGCAGCTTATACCGACGGGGGATGCGTCGTCCCATGCACCCACAGGCACAGCACGGTGCATGCCGCTGCGGCGTGCATTGCTACCGCAGGCGGATACGTGGTCGCGGTCCAGAATCAGAGAATGCGGGAATTGAACCGGCGCGAAGAAGAGCAATACGAAAAGGCGATGTACGGCGCCGATCTTGCGCGCGGAGAAATCTCCGGTGATTCGCTGCTAGGGCTCGATTGGAAGAAGGTCGCGTCGTAGGGATTTCTACTTCGTACGCCTCTGCCGGCAAAGAGTCCAGCGAAGCGACGGGCGGGCCAAAGCAAGCGTAGCGCCCGCTCCCTCTCCGAACGAGTACAATCCATACTCCATATGTCCGACATTCGCCGTGGTCTGATCATCGTGAACACCGGCCCAGGCAAAGGCAAAACCACCGCCGCCATGGGCACGGGGCTGCGCGCCGTAGGCCAAGGCTTGCGTGTGCTTATGCTGCAATTCCTCAAAGGCTCCTGGCACTACGGAGAACTCGATGCCGTGCAAGCCTTTGGCGACAAGTTTGTCATGAAGCAGATGGGCCGCGGCTTTGTGAAGGTCGGAACCGAGAAGCCCGATCCGGAAGACGTTCGCATGGTCGAGGAGGCATGGACCGAGGCCGACCAGGCGATCCGCTCTGGCCAGTGGGACCTGGTGATACTGGACGAGATCAACTATGCCATCAGCTACGGAATGCTCGATCCCGGAAAGGTCGCGGAGAGCCTAAAGAGCAAACCGGAAATGGTGCACGTCATCTTGACGGGACGGAACGCGCATCCGACAATTGTCGAACTGGCCGACACCGTCACCGAAATGCGCCAGGTCAAGCACGCCTACGAGAAAGGCGTGATGGCGCAAAGGGGAATCGAATACTGAAAAACCCGTCGTTGGTCGTCGGTCGTCCGTCGTTGGCTTGCCAGCCTACGGCGAAGCAAGAAGCCAACGACCAACGGCGAACGGCCAACGACCAACGGCGCTCATGGCTTGGTTCAAACGTCAACCCGGCGATCTGGATACCTCCGGCGAGAAGAAGGTTCGCACCGAGGGGCTATGGGTGAAGTGTGAGCATTGCCGCCAAATCATCTGGAAGAAAGACCTAGCGGAAAATCTTAACGTTTGCCCCAAGTGTGACCAGCACTTCCGCATCGACGCTCGCACCCGCCTGGCGCAGCTCTTGGATGGCGATGAATACGAAGTGTTCAGCGCCGATTTGACCTCGACCGATCCCCTGAAGTTTGTAGACCTTAAGGCGTACTCGTCGCGCCTGAAGCAGGCCCAGACCGATACCGGCCTCCTGGACGCCATTATCAACGCCCGGGGAAAGCTGTCGGGGCGCCCGGTCATCGTTTGTGCCATGGAGTACGCGTTTATCGGCGGCAGCATGGGCGCGGTCGTGGGAGAAGCCATTACTCAAGCCATTGAAATGGCCACCGAGACCAAGACTCCTTTGATTATCGTTTCTGCCTCGGGCGGCGCGCGCATGATGGAAGGCGTGGTCAGCCTGATGCAACTGGCCAAGATTTCAGCGGCCCTGGCGCGGCTGGACGAAGCGCGGGTTCCCTATATTTCAGTCATGACCGATCCGACCACCGGAGGCGTGACCGCTTCGTTCGCCATGCTCGGCGATTTGAACATCGCTGAGCCGGGAGCGCTAATCGGCTTCGCCGGGCCGCGAGTGATTGAACAGACGATCCGCCAGAAACTGCCTCCCGGCTTTCAGCGCAGCGAATTTCTCCTGGAGCACGGCATGCTGGACGCGGTCGTGCCGCGCAAGGAACTCAAAGCCTACATCGCCCGGGCGCTGGATTTCATGACAGACGGGCCGAGCGTGCAGCCATCAGCCGTCAGCTCCCAGCCGTCAGCTTAATCCGGCCTCGGATTCTCTTGCTGTTTTGTCTCGCCTGATCGCTCGCCGGGTAAAGCGTCCAGTTCAAGCTGATATCCTAAGTGTTGCGGCTAAGGAGGCTGTGATTCTTTTGGCATACTGGAAACTCCTGTCGTCCTGAGGAAGCGGAGTCCTGCGCGCCTAGCGCAGGACTCTCGACGAAGGACCTATGGATTTGTCTGCGGTACCGTGAACCCAGACAAAATGCACAGGTCCTTCGTCGGCGGGCCTTCCCCTCCGGGGAAGGCCCGCGCTTCCTCAGGATGACAGGGGGTCAATAGCAGCGGACACAGAATTCCCATGTCCTACGAAACCGCCATCGCCCGCATGTACGCGCTGGGGCACGAACTAACCCAAACCCCGTCGCAGAAATTCGACCTGGCGCATATGCGCGTGTTGCTCGAAGCTCTGGGCAATCCGGAGCGGCGCTTTCCCGGAGTACTGATTGCCGGAACCAACGGCAAGGGTTCGACCGCGGCGACGCTGGCGTCCATCCTCCAGGCTTCCGGCCTGCGCACCGGCTTGTACACCTCGCCGCATTTGGTGCGGATCAATGAGCGCATTCGGATCAACGGCCAAGAAATCGGCGACGCCGATTTCGCTTTACTGCACGAGATGGCGGACCGCACCGCCGAGCGCCTGGTAAGTGAAGGCGAACTGCCTTGGCATCCCAGTTTCTTCGAGATGCTGACCGCGATGGCGTTCGAATATTTCTCTCAGCGGAAAGTAGACATTGCCGTGCTCGAAGTGGGTATGGGCGGCCGACTCGACGCCACCAACGTGATCGAGCCGCTGGTCAGCGTGATTACTGACATCTCGCTCGACCATCAGAAATTTTTGGGCGATACCCTGGCCGAGATCGCGCGCGAAAAAGCCGGCATCATTCGACCGGGAGGCGTAGTCGTAACCCTGCCCCAGCAGCCGCAGGCTAATGACGTTCTCGGGAACACGATTCTTGAGCGCGGGGCACAGGCAGTGAATGCCGTGCCGTATGTTCCTCCCGTGAGTCCAGGCAGCGACAACTACCTTCTGACCGCCGAAAAGCAAAAGCCTCTAACCGCAAAGGGCGCAAAGGAGGACGCCAAGTTCGCAACAAAAAGCTCGAACGCGCAATCCACTGAAGCGACGGATGAAACATGGCCCATCGAACTAGCCGCGGAGCGGCGCAAGAATGCAGCCCACGGCGTAAGCCGTGGGTTAGCAGAGCAGCATGACCAAGCCCCGGAGGGGCGACAGAGGAATCCCAACCCACAAGCCTACCTCTCCCGCTATCCGTTACAGGTTATGGGCAAAGAGATCCGCGTCGAAACGCCTTTGGTCGGACGCCACCAACTCAGAAACATCGCCCTAGCCATCGCCACGGCCGAAGAGCTGTCCAAACAAGGTTTCCCGGTCACGCCCGAATCCATCGAACAAGGAATCCGTCAAACGCGCTGGCCGGGCCGCTTCCAGGTAATTCCGGCCGGCGAAGGGTCGCCAGAATATGTCTTCGACGTAGCTCACAACCCCGCGGGAGCCTGGGCGTTGCGCTCGACACTGTCGGCA
The DNA here is from genome assembly GCA_963735545.1 of uncultured Acidobacteriaceae bacterium. GTDB lineage: Bacteria > Acidobacteriota > Terriglobia > Terriglobales > Acidobacteriaceae > PALSA-270. The sequence continues at coordinate 71,514 of CAVTLU010000016.1, read as the reverse complement.
GTTTACGAAGACCGGGCTCTGTTCTTCGTGTTCGGGGCTATGCGCGACAAAGCCATCGGCGAGGTCGCGGAGATTCTCTTCCCGCTGGCCGAGCACGTAATTGCCACACACGCCGACAATCCGCGCTCCGCCTCACCAGACGAAATCCGCGAAGCGGCCTCCAGAACTTCGGTCGAAATCGAGGCGGCGTCCAACGTCCCTGCCGCGCTCGAACGCGCCCGGTTACTGGCGGGTCCCGCTGGGCTGGTGGTAGTTACCGGCTCGATTTACATTGTCGGAGAGGCGATGCGCGCGCTGGGCGCGCGCATCTAAGGCAAACGTGTTGTCCTCAAAGATGCCCGCTACTGAGATCAACGAATCGGCCGAGACCCCGGAGCAAGCCACTGCCCGTCCTGCCGTCCGTACTCACGGCTGGCTAAGCCGGCTGCGCTCCTACTTCATTCTCGATCCTCTGGTCTGGCTCTATACCGTCGTTCTCGGAACTATCTCGCTCCCGGTCACGCTGCTTCCCAATCGTGAGCGCACGCTCCATAATCTCGCCCGAGCCTGGTCATGGCTGATCATGAAAACGATCCTTTCCCCGGTGAAGGTCACTGGCCTCGAAAGAGTCGACACCTCGAAGCCTCACGTGTACGCCGTGAATCACGCCTCGGCCCTCGACATTCCGATTCTGTATGCCTACCTGCCGTTTCTGTTCCGCATCGCCTTCAAGAGCGAGCTGCTTTCTTATCCAATTGTCGGTTGGCACCTGAAGCGCTCGGGGCAGATTTGCATCGACCAGCAGAATCCTGCGCGGGCGATCGGCAGCGTTCGTGCGGCGCTGAAAGGGCTCAAGGCAGGCATACCGCTGGTAATTTTTCCCGAGGGCGGGCGCACGCCTGATGGCGAGATCAAACCATTTCTCGCCGGCGCATTCTTTCTCGCCATCAAGGCCCAAGTGGACATCGTGCCCGTAGCTCTAGTCGGCACTTTCGACCTGCTGCCCATGAACACCTACCACATCAAGTGCCAGCCTCTGGAGATGCGGCTAGGCGAGCCGATCTCGACGGCGGGGCTGAGCGTGCGGGATATGGAAGATGTTTCGGCACGGGTACGGAAATCGATGGAAGGTTTGTACTACCGAGAAGAAGGAGCCGAACCACGAAAGCCAACACAGAATTACACGGCCTGAGCTTCACTCACCGTGACCCTCGCAGCCCTCTTAGATCGTGGTTTCTTGCGAACAACGATTTCTACGTCGCAATCCAGAGCATTGAGGAAATGCATCAGGCGCTCCACGGAAAATCCGCCTAACTGATAGTTGACCAAGGCGGAAATCTTCGGTTGGTTGATCCCAAGCAAGCGTGCCGCCGTGGCTTGCGTCAAGCTGCGTTCTTGGATGATCCGCTGCAGCGCGACGGCGAGGCGCACTTTGGTCTGCTTTTCTTGCGCATCGCGCAGCCCGAGATCGGCGAACACGTTCCCGGAACTCCGCGTGATTAGCTCACGATTTCGGCCGTTTGCCATATCGCGCCTCATAAGTTTCGCCAGCAACCTTAAGCCTTCGGGAAATCAACTCCACATCTGTTTGTGCCGTTTTCCTGCCCTTGGGCGACTTTTTCTGGAACGCATGCAGCACATATATAGCGTGCTCGAACCTCACGGTGTAAACCGCGCGGTAGGTGTCGCCCCTATAGTCTTCGAGGATTTCAAGCACTCCCGGACCCTCTCCCTTCCAGGGTTTCGCCTTCAGATGCTTGCCGCCGAACTGGGCAACGCTCAGACATAGACCGATTTCGTCTTTAACCGGCTCGGGGAATGCCACTAGGTCGCTCTTGGCGGATCCGACCCAGTACAGCGGTTTTTCGCCGGGAAGGATACTGGATCTCGCCATGCTCATTATCCCATTTCTAGGATATTACGTCCACGATTTCCTGACATTGCTCTCTTCCCCGTTTAGTCCGCAATTTACTCACTCTGCTGCCCGAACCGGGAATATTTACCTTAGATTTCACGAGATACTAGGATATTGCAATTGCGGCGTTCCGCCGTGACTTTTTCACCTCCCGCCCGTAATCCTTACTGAATTGACGGCGTAACCCGCGGAGAAGCGGTTGAAGGCTGGCAGGCAAGAAGCGCACAACGGGCTGAACGATCAGCCTCGGGCCTTACCTTGCAAGACAGGGAAGGTGTGTCGGCAAGGTTCTTCTAGTGGTAGAAGATATGTACGATCGACACCCGGCTCTCAGACCGCGTGAGCCGCATTCGAGTCCGCCGCAAGTAGGTCCTCGAATTCCTAAACTTCCCCCGGCTCCCCCAGCTTGACTTCCCCTCCTCCCCGGCGCAAAATTCTGCCTCGATAATTTTCGATTCCAATCAGGCGGCCGAGTTCTCGTCCCCGAACCAGTCACCGTTTCACAAGGAGGAACATCCCATGAGTACAGCAGAAGCCCCCGTTCTTGACATGGACAAACTCAATGCTTTCATCGGGCAGTTTGTAACCGATTTAGGCGCCGCAGTTCACACCGGCATGGTCGTGATCGGAGAGAAGCTCGGGCTGTACAAAGCTCTGGCCACCGGCCCCATGTCCTCGGCCGAACTTGCCGCCAAGACTCAGACCGACGAACGCTATTTGCGCGAATGGCTGGCCTCGCAGGCCGCAGGCGGCTATATCACCTACGACGAAAAGAGCCATAAATTCAGTCTGAGCCAGGAACAGGCTTTCACCCTGGCCAACGAGGACAGTCCCGCTTATCTGCCCGGCGCGTTTGAGTTGGCCCTGGGCTCGCTCGCTGCGGTGCCGCGAATCGCGGAGTCATTTCGCAGCGGCGCCGGAATGGGCTGGCACGAACACGTAGACGGCGTCTTTCATGGCTGCGAGAAATTCTTCCGCCCCGGCTATGCCGCCAACCTGGTGAGCACCTGGATTCCCGCTCTGCAGGATGTAAAGCAAAAACTCGAGGCCGGTGCGCGCGTAGCTGACGTGGGCTGCGGAAAGGGCGCCTCCACCCTATTGATGGCGCAAGCGTACCCAAAGTCCCGCTTCTTCGGATTCGACTATCACGACAAATCGATCGAAGCGGCCCGGGAGTCCGCTAAGCGTCAAGGCGTCTCGGACCGCGTCAGCTTCGAGGTGTCCAAGGCGAAGGAATTTCCCGGCAAGGACTACGACTTCGTGGCCGTTTTTGATTGTCTGCACGACATGGGAGACCCTATTGGGGCGGCGAAGCACGTTCGGCAATCCATGGCAAAGGATGGCACTTGGATGATCGTCGAGCCTTTTGCCAACGATCAACTGAAGGACAACTTGAATCCGGTAGGCCGGGTCTACTACTCCTTCTCAACCCTGTTGTGTACGCCGTGCTCGCGGTCCCAGGAAGTCGGACTCTGCCTTGGCGCGCAAGCCGGCGAGTCGCGCATTCGGGATGTGGTGAACTCAGCGGGATTCAGCCGCTTCCGCCGCGCCACTGAGACGCCCTTCAACATCGTTTACGAAGCGCGTCCGTAGTTCACAACTCGGAAGGTGTAGGACCGGGTCTTAGACCCGGTCCTGGTGCGCAACACCGGTTTCCCCCGGAGTATTGCCGCGGCTTCGCGCCGCATTGCCGGGTCAAAGACCCGGCACCACACTGCGGAGGATCTAGGACTTTTTCTTCGCCAGGATGATCTGACCGGTGTGAAACGAGGCATGATTCGTCCGGCTCAGTAACACGGCCAGGCGATTGCGCAGAGGCTCCTTCGCGAAGTCCTCCACCGAAACGGCATTGTGCCGCTGCAGCCACTCTTCTGGCCGAAGCCTCTCGAAAGCAGCGGTCAGCTTGCCATTTACCTCGGACCACGCTTGCCTGAGCTGCGAGGGCGAAAGCTTGTCAGGAAAAGTCCGATCAGGGTGGTCGAGAAATATGTCGTCGAATTCAGGGTGCACTCGATCCCCAAGACTCAGCATCGGGAACAGGCGGTCGTGCACGGCCGTCAGGTGGCCGACGAGATAGAAGATCCGATTCCTGCCGGGCGCGACCTCCAATTGCAGGTCCTGATCGCTTAATGCAGCAATACCTTGGTCGAGCCGGGAAACGACAAGCTTCCACGAACTCAGGGCGGTGCCGGTTAGAAGTTCCTCTGGTGTCACGCGAACCTGCCTTTCCAGTTAGTTGCAGTGCTGAGTCTAATGATCTACACCTGCACCATGCCGCCGTCCACGAAAAGTTCAACACCGGCGACAAAGCTTGCGTCATCCGAAGCCAGAAAAACCACCGCCTTGGCGATCTCATCGGGCTGACCCATGCGGCCGAGCGGAACCTGCGCGGTGAGTGCGGTCTTGAACTGCTTGGCCGTTTCTTCGTTATGTCCGGAAAGGGTGTCGATACCGGGCGTGTCGATCGGGCCGGGACTGACGACGTTGACCCGTATCTGGCGGCCTTTGAGTTCAGTGGTCCAGGTGCGGGCGAAAGAGCGCAGAGCAGCTTTGGTCGAGCTGTAGACTCCCAAAGCTGGCGAGCCTTTTACGGAGACGATGGATGCATTGAGAATAATTGACCCGCCGTCCGGCATCAGCGGCAGCGCTTTCTGCACCGTGAAGACAACACCTTTGACGTTGGTGTCGTAAATCTTGTCGAAGTGCGCTTCGGTAATCTGATCGATGGTCGCAAATTCGCCGACGCCGGCGTTGGCGAAGAGAATGTCGATGTGGCCGTGCTGTTTCTTGATTTGAGCATACAGCCGGTCCAAGTCGGCAAGGTTGCCGGCGTCGGACTGGATACCGATGGCGGCGGGCCCGATCTCCTTGGCCGCGGCCTCCACCGCGTCCTTACGGCGGCCGGTAATGACGACCTTCGCGCCTTCCGCCACGAAACGTTTCGCCGTAGCGAGGCCGATACCGCTGCTTCCGCCGGTGATGAGCGCTATTTTTCCTTCGAGCTTCGATGCCATATGATTCTCCTTGGGCCGCTTTGGTATGCATCAGTAGATGACGCGGGCTCCTGCAAGTCGCACATTATTTAGCGATCACTATATAATAACTACTGGAAAGCATAATGGCCGTCAAAACCCGCAAATCCGTTGGACGACCACTGGCCTTCGATCGCAACCGGGCGCTCGACCGGGCGATGCGTGTGTTTTGGCGGAAGGGCTTTGAAGGCGCGTCATTGCATGACTTGACCCGGGCGATGGGCATACGGCCGCCCAGCCTATACGCCACCTTCGGGAATAAACAGGCGCTGTTTGAAGCCGCACTGGGCCGCTACCTCACCGGGCCGGTGGCATTCATGCATGACGCGCTTCAGGAGCCGACAGCGTATGAGGTCGCGGCGCGAATCCTGCGCCAAACCGCCGAATTCCTGACCCAAGGCAGCTCGCGTTGCGGATGCATGGTGATTCAGTCCGCCCTTGTAGGCGCCGAGGAAAGCAAACCGATCCGCCGCAAACTCACGAAAATAAGGCTGCGGGCGCTGGATGACTTGCGTCGACGCTTCGAGCGGGCAAAATCCCAAGGTGATTTGCCGAAGACGGCGAATGCCGCGGACCTGGCCCGCTTCGTCACCACCGTTTTTCAGGGGATGACCGTACAGGCCATCAACGGCGCAACCCGCGAAGAATTGCTGCGGCTCGCGGAGATGGCATTGCAGATGTGGCCCCGACATCGTGGTATATTGCGGCACCGTTGAGAGGCGTCGCCTTGGGACAGCCGAAGGCGTCCCTCCCCACGTGGAATCTCCCGAGGTTGACCAAATGCCCCAGCCGGAACCACTAATCCGCCACGTCTCCGACACGGCGCGCTGGGTCGCGGTGTACCGAGCCGGTGAAACCTCCCGGCCCGACGCGCTTTTTCGCGATCCCTTCGCCGAGCGTCTCGCCGGCGCGCACGGCGAGCAGATCGCACGGCTCTTCCCGTTCAGCAACCGCGACGCCTGGCCGTTCGCTATGCGCACCTATCTCTTCGACAAATTGATTACTCAGGAGATCGAGCGGGGCGCGGACATGGTGATCAATCTAGCCGCGGGTCTGGATGCCCGACCCTTCCGCATGACTCTGCCGCCAAAACTGAAATGGATCGAGGTGGACCTTCCGGAAATTTTCGCTTACAAGGAGGAAGTCCTGGCGGCCGAAAAGCCAGCATGCGAGCTGCGGCGAGTGCCGCTGGATTTGGCCGACGTCAGGGCGCGGCGTACAGCGTTCCAGGAGCTCGGCGCCGAGGCTAGTAAGGTGTTGATCGTGTCGGAGGGCCTAGTTGTTTATTTGGCGGAGGAGGAAGTAGGCACACTGGCCAGGGATCTTGCCACTCCAGCCGCCTTTCATGGCTGGATTCTGGACCTGGTATCTCCCGCATTGCTGCGCATGCTGCAGAAAAAAATTGGCGCGCATTTGCATCAAGCTCCGCTGAAGTTTGCCCCGGAAGCGGGACCCGCATTCTTCGAACCTTGCGGCTGGAAGGCAGGCGCGGTGTATTCGACCTTCAAAGCAGCGGCGCAAATGAAGCGCCTTCCGTATTTCTGGCAGATCATGGCAAAGGTCTTGCCGCAATCCGATCTGCCGCAGGGTAAGCGGCCCTGGTCGGGAGTGTGCTTGTTCACGAGATAGGAAGCTATCTCTCAGTCTGCCCGATGAGCCTTTCTCCGCGAACTCTGCGGATGTTCTCTGCGTATTCCGCGATTTAAGATTTTGCCTTGGGGTCCACTAAAATCTTAAAGCGCTGAGGTCGCAGAGAAAATCCGCAGAGTGCGCAGAGGCGTTATTGTCTGAATTCCTGGATCTGAGACATTATGCGAATTACTATCTTTGGATCTACCGGCCTGCTGGGCAAGGAACTGATGCGCCAGCGGACGGGCGACGAAGTTACCGGCTTCGGATCCAAAGACGCCGATATTCGCGATCTGCAGCAAGTCCTGAACGCGATCCAGCATTCCCGGCCGGACTGGATCGTACTCGCCGCAGCTTACACCGATGTCGACGGCTGCGAGACCAATCGCGACCTGGCGTTCGCCGTAAACTGCCGTGGCGCGGTCAATGTCGCGCAGGCCGCGAAAGCCGCTGGCTCCGGCCTGCTGTTCTTGAGCACGGACTACGTTTTCGACGGCACAAAAATTATGCCCTATCGGGCCAATGACCCACGCAACCCGCGCAGTGTGTATGGCCAGTCGAAGGCGGAGGCGGAGGTTGAGATTGCCCGCGTCTTGCCGGACTGCTGCATCGCGCGGACATCGTGGCTGTTCGGAACTGGCGGGCGATGTTTTCCGGAGACGATCCTGAAACGCGCGGCAACGCAGTCAGCGCTCGACGTAGTCGATGACCAGCGTGGCTGTCCAACCTATGCGCCTGACCTCGCGGGGGCGATCTTTGAGCTTTGTCACAAGCGCGCCGGCGGCATCGTACACGCTACCAACGCCGGCGAATGCACCTGGTTCGAATTTGCCCGTGAGATTGTGGCCGGCACTGGACTGAGCACAGAAGTGCGCCCCACGACTAGCGACAAATTCGTTCGCCCGGCACAGCGGCCGAAGTATTCTGTGTTGTCTCCGGAGAGTCTCGCCAAGTACGCTATCACGCTACCAACTTGGCAGAATGCGGTTCAACGCTATCTGCAGGAAAGAAAAGCCGGAGGAAATGGGTGACCATGCAACTTTCAGCGCGCGAGGGTTTTGCCATTGGCGTGGATATCGGCGGCACCAAAGTCGCCGCCGGCCTGGTCGATGCCAACGGAGAAATCGGGCGAACCACCCGCACACCGATGGCCTCCAACGGCACGGCAGCCGCCGGCCTTGCCGCCGTAACCTCCGCGATCGATACCCTGTTCGCCGGTGAGTCGAAGACGCGAGACCTGATTCGCGGAATCGGCATCTGTGCCCCCGGGCCGCTCGATCCCAAGACCGGCGTGGTCATTAATCCTCCCAACGTGCCCTGCTGGCGCGACTTTCCGCTGGCGGATGAAGTCGCCAAGCTCTATCGCGTGCCGGTGAAAGTCGACAACGACGCCAACGCCGCAGCCCTGGCCGAAACCCAATGGGGCGCCGGCCGAGGCTATCGCCATGTCTTCTACGCCACCATCGGCACCGGAATCGGCACCGGGATCGTATTCGACGGACGCATCTACCACGGCCGCACCGGCGCCGCCGGCGAGGGCGGGCACATGAGCATCGACTACCGCGGCCCGCGCTGCAAATGCGGCAAACCCGGCTGCATCGAGATTCTCGCGTCCGGTCCGGCAATCGCCAAGAGAGCGCAAGCCAAACTTGCGGCGGCGACCAGGCATTCAGCCATTCTTGATTTAGCCGGCGGAGACATCGAATCGATTACCGGCGAGATGGTGGGCCAAGCCTATGCAGCGGGGGATGAACTGGCGGCGGAAGTGCTGCGCGAGACCGTGGCGCTGCTCGCGCTCTGGCTCGGCAACATTATCGACCTGCTCGATCCCGACGTGATCATCATCGGAGGCGGTGCCGCCTCGATGATCAATCCCTTCTTCGACGAGATCAAGGCGCAACTTCCAGGCTACTGCGTGAATCCCCGAGCCCAGGAGGTCCCGCTGTTGCAAGCGCGTTACGGCTCGAGTGCCGGCATAGCCGGAGGCGCAGCCCTATCCTGGAGCGCCGAAAACAATGTAGGGCCGGGTCTCTGACCCGCGGCAGGTGTAGGGCCGGGTCTTCGACCCGGCATGCGGTGAGAAGCCGCACCGGTGCTGTTTGAAGCTGGCGCTTCGCGCCAGGACCGGGTCCCTTCGACTCCGCTCAGGGCAAGCTCCGACCCGGTCCCACACATTCACAAGCGATGCCTACCAGCTATGCATCGTCCCATCCAGCTTGCGGTTCACCGGCAAATACGCCCGCTCGTACGGATACTTCGCAGCCAGCGCCTCATCGATCTCCACGCCCAGCCCCGGCTTCTCCCCAGGATGCATCAGCCCATCCTGAAAGTAGTAAGAGTGCGGAAAAACTTTATCCGTCTCCGGCGCATGCCGCATGTACTCCTGAATGCCAAAATTATGCACGCTCAAATCGAAGTGCAGCGCCGCCGCCATGCAAACCGGGCTCAAGTCGGTGGCCCCATGCGAGCCCGTACGCACCTGAAATAGCTCCGCCAGGCTCGCGATCTTCCTCAAGTGCGTGATCCCGCCCGCGTGCACGACGGTGGTTCGGATGTAATCGATCAGCTGCTCCTGAATCAACTGCTGGCAGTCATAGATCGTGTTGAACACCTCGCCCACCGCGAGCGGAGTCGTCGTGTGCTGCCGGATAATCCGAAAGCTTTCCTGCAGCTCCGCTGGCGTCGGGTCCTCCAGCCAGAACAAATGAAACGGCTCCAGGCTCTTACCGAGCCGGCCCGCCTCAATCGGAGTCAGCCTATGGTGCGCGTCGTGCAGCAGATGCACGTCCGGTCCGAATTCCTCGCGTAGGCGCTGAAACAATTGCGGAACGAAGTTGAGGTACTGCTCGGTCGACCAGACATTTTCCGGCGGCGCATTCTTTTCGGCAGGCTCATATTGCATACCGCCGTGCCCAACCCCGTATGTGCTCTTAAGCCCCGGAATCCCCGACTGAGCGCGGATCGCCTTGTACCCAAGCTCCACGTAGTGCGCGACCGCCTTCACCGTCTCCTCAACATCGGCGCCGCTGGCGTGCCCATAGACCAGCACCGCATCCCGTGAAGCGCCCCCCAGCAATTGGTACAAAGGAACATTCAGGCTCTTAGCCTTAACGTCCCAGAGCGCGGTATCCACCGCGGCAATCGCGCTCATGGTCACTGGCCCACGCCGCCAGTACGCGCCCTTATAAAGGTACTGCCACATATCTTCAACCCGGCGCGCGTCACGCCCGATCAGCAAGGGCAGCACGTGGTCATTCAGATAACTGGCCACCGCGAGTTCGCGTCCATTCAGCGTCGCATCCCCGAGGCCGTAGATTCCATCCTCAGTGGTAATTTTCAGGGTGACGAAATTCCGCCCCGCACCGCACACGATCACCTTCGCGTCGCGAATCTTCATTCTTCAATCCTTGAAAGCGTGGTCAAGTATAAATGCGGCGTGGACGGAGCGCTTTGGCTAGTTCACCGGTTCACTCTCTACTGTGATCCCCGTCACACCCGCAGGTGCCATACCGCACAGCGTCACTTCCCGCCCTCCTCCTAGCATTCAAGCCATGGAAGACGCTACAACGAAAGCATCTCATCACGGCTTAAGCAGCCCGCATCACCGGACCGGCGGGCACCCTTCGTTTGAGGATACCCTCGAGGAAGCTCCGCTGAAGGCCCGCGACTTCGATGTCCGCCCCTTGCTCGTGATCTGGGAGATGACCCAGGCCTGCGACCTGCGCTGCGTTCACTGCCGGGCCAGCGCACAGCCCTTTCGCCATCCCCAGGAGCTTTCCACGGCAGATGCTTTTCAACTGATCGACCAGATCGCAACCATGCGTGTGCCCTTGTTCGTGCTGACCGGCGGCGATCCCCTGAAGCGTTCTGACTTGATGGCGATTGTGCAACATGCCCGCCATCGTTCGGTGCGCACATCGCTGACGCCCAGCGCTACGCCCCTGCTCACGCGCAGCGCCATTCACGAGTTGAAACAGCACGGCCTAATGCGCATCGCGCTAAGTCTGGACGGCCCCTCGGCCGCGTCGCACGACGACTTTCGTGGCGTTGCCGGATCCTTTCAGCGCACTCTGGATGCGGTGGCATGGTGCCACGAAGCTAAGCTTCCGGTGCAGATCAACACCACCGTTACGCGGCGCATCCTCGGCGATCTCGACAACATGGTCGAACTGCTGAAAGCGCTCAAAGTGGTCCTGTGGAGCGTGTTTTTTCTGGTGCCTACAGGGCGGGGACAAGTGGCCGACCTGCTCTCCCCCGAAGAGCATGAGGAGGTTTTCGCCAAGCTCTACGCCGCTTCCAAGCACGTACATTTTCACATCAAGACCACGGAAGGCCAGCACTACCGGCGCTATGTCCTGCAGCAGCGTGCTCTGGACCCGCAGGCGAAGGGTGGGATCGACGATCTGATCGCGCACGCGCCCCGGGGAGTGAATGATGGCAAGGGCTTCGTCTTCGTCAGCCACACCGGAGAGGTATTCCCTAGCGGTTTTCTACCGCGTTCGGCGGGGAATGTTCTCCGCCAGCCGCTGGCGGAGATCTACCGCAATTCCCCTTTGTTCTTATCGTTGCGGGACAACACCCAACTGCAGGGGAAATGCGGGCAGTGTGAGTTCAACGACATCTGCGGCGGCTCGCGAGCACGGGCCTTCGCTTTCTACAGCGATCCCCTCGCCGAGGAACCTTGCTGCGCCTACGATCCCTGTGCAAAGGGAAGCTAGACTACTTGTGATTCAATCAGATTCGCCGGAGCCACACAGTCCTATGCCACCGTGGTCCGAAACGCCACTTCGCCACTGCTCGGCATATCTAGCCGGACTTCGCTTAGATCGGCAATCAAACTCCCCGCCCAGCGATAGACGTTCTGCTCCTTCACCACCTTGCGCATCCGTTGCATGCGCATGGTCCGCTCCTCCGGCTCCATCTCCAGCGCAAAGCGGACGGCCTCGGCAGTATGCTCGATATCGTAGGGATTGATCAGCACTGCGTCATGCAGCTCCCGCGCCGCGCCGGTAAACCGGCTTAGGACCAGAACCCCCTGTTCGTCGTGGCGTGAAGCCACAAATTCTTTCGCCACCAGGTTCATCCCATCGTGCAGTGACGTAACCAGGCATATATCCGCGGTCTGATAGTAGCGCTGAATTTCCTGATGGCTGTGCTGGCGCTTGAGGAACACAATCGGTTTCCATTTTCCAGACTGGAAACGCCAGTTGATTCGCTCCGCCTCGGCTTCCACTTCTCCCAGCAGATCGTGATAACGCTTGATATGGGTTCGGCTCGGCGCCCCGATCTGTACAAAAGTAAATCTTCCCTGATACGTGGGATGCTTCTCCAAGAACCGCTCGATAGCGAGAAAACGTTCCACGATTCCTTTCGTATAGTCGACACGGTCTACGCCCAGACCCAGAAACAATCCTTCCGCTCCTAACTCACGCAGCAGCGCGGACCGCTCGGAGTAACTCGATTCCAGTTCGCCCGGGTTGGCTTCCTGCTTAAAGTCCACGCTGATAGGAAACGGCTTCACCGCGGTCCGATGATCCTCGCGGTTGATCGAAAAGCGCTCCCAGTCAATGCGCGATTCCAGAGTGCGGTCCACCGTCTGCAGAAAGTTGGTGCAGTGCGATTGAATGTGAAAGCCAATCAGATCGGCACCCAGCAAGCCATCCACCAGTTCGCGCTGCCACGGGCAGATGCCAAACGCCTCGGGATTGGGCCACGGAATGTGCCAGAAGATGGCGACCCGCGCATCCGGACGCTCGCGTTTCACCATCCGCGGCAGCAGCGCGAAATGGTAGTCCTGGGCCAGCAGCACCGGCTGATCTGTGCCGCTCATTTCTTCCAGCACGGCGTCGGCGAATCTTTGATTCGCCTTGCGGTAGTGCTCCCAGTCTGAGGAGCGGAAAATCGGCCGTGTGTACGCGATGTGGCACAGCGGCCACAAGCCTTCGTTGGCGAATCCGTAGTAGTACCCTTCTTCTTCCTCTTTGCTCAGCCACACCCGCCGCAGTGTGTACTTCGGCTCCTCGGGAGGAACGCGCAGACGATCCTGGCTGTCGACCGTCTCGCGATCCGCGTCGCCGTTGCCGTGCGCGATCCAGGTCCCGTCGCAGGCGCACAGTACCGGCTCCAGCGCTGTGACCAACCCGCTCGCGGGCACCATGGCTTCGACCGACTTGCCCTGCCTCATGTGGCTGTAGGGCTCGCGATTGGACACTACAAAAAGCCGGCTCTTCCCCATCTTATTGCGCACGTGAACGGCAAGCCTTTCGGGCGTCCACAGCGACTCAGCCGCGTCCCGCAGCTGCGCTTCTTTCTCTGCGGCCGTGCGCGCCGCAGTCAGACTCTCCGCCAGCGTCGCCACTTCCCGGGTCAGCGGCCGCAGAAAGTCGGACTCGAGGAAATCGGCCCGTGGAACACCGCTCCGTCCCATACGCAAGGCCTGCATCCATTGCGCGGCCCGCGCGATGGGCCCGGAGATGCTCCAGCGAACGATCAGCAGAGTGGTCAAAGCGATTAGCAGGACCTGCACCAGCACCCGCCAAAAGCTCTCCCGCCAGATGTGAGCGGTCTGCACGTCGATGTAGCGGGCGTCGTGGACAATCGCCAACCCGCCCACCACCTGATCGTCCCCCTGCGCGTGCAGAGGCAATGCATAGATGTGAAGGACCGATGAGCCTTCGTGGACAAACTCGCTCTGCCCATGGTTCTCGGCGATGGCGCGAACCACCGGCGCAGGCTGGGCGTTGAGCGGCGCAGGCAATCCCGATGATAGGGAAATCGGCTGCCCCTGCTTGTCATACACGCCCACTCCAGCCAGGCCTTGGCGGTGGCTGAAGCGCTCGACAATCCGCTGCAGTTCCCGCGGCGACGGGCGTTGCAGGTTCGCCTCGACGTTGCTCCCCAGGCTTTCTCCCAATTGCTCGGCTCGTCCTTCCAATTCCTGACGCAAACGCCGCCGTTCGGAGCGCACTTCGTAATAGGACGACAGCAGGGACACTAGCGTTATTCCCACGATCAGCGAAATAATCAGGCGAACACTGAAAAGCCGCATAACACCTCGCTGCTGGTCTCTGTCCCAGGAGAACCCGAGCCGATGATCCGCAGGTCCTTGAAAAATCTGAATTAGTAGTAGTTGCCTGGGCCCGTGTGCGGGTTGCCGCTGGGTCGCCTTTGTTCTGAAAAGCGCGATCGGAAGAGTGTTCGTGACTCCGGCAATACGCCTTCAAAGAACGCGGCAAGCGATCAAGTGGGCTCGGTATGTGACAAAGCACGTCCTCTGCCGTTTCGTGGCTGCTGTAACCTCCACGGCGTCAACTGTTTGGGCTTGCTTCTCGCAGGCGGCGTGAGTCTTGCCGGGAAATTACTACGCGGCGAACGGCTTATTTTGGAGGGGCCAGCCTGGCGGTCAGATTCCATAAAAACACCGTAACGATGCCGGGCCGAACTCCAGCTTTGACTGTAACTACTTGACACCGCAGATAGTTATGGACTTTTTGTTGCCCGCCGTGGCGCCCGGGCGACTCGGTGACTAAAGTGTCACCAGTCTGGCACGGGGGAGCTATTCCAGCCTTGCGCCAAACCGAATACCATTGCAGTCGTTCCGTTGGAGAGACATTTATGCAAAGTGAATTGATCCGCGAGGACCTTCTAGTCACGCTGGCTAGGCGCTACGAAGAAAACCCCAGTGAATTTGTTACCTTGCCGAAGCAAACCGTCGACTCGTGCATAGCTCGCGAAGCGATGGCTGAGTTGAGGAATGAAGGCTACGTCGAGGAACAGATACGCGGGGTAATCCGCCTGACCCACCGCGGCTATCAGGTCTACAAAAGACCAAGCTTCCGCCAACTGGAGCTGAAACACGCGATTTAGGGTGGAGCGGCGCTTTTCATCGCGGCGTTAAGAACTTTCTTCTCAGGACGGCTTCAGGCTCCGAAGTACGTCGATCTAGTTTTTCCGCAGCATCACGCATTTAATCTTTCCGTAATCCCCGGAGCGGCCAGCGTTGCCCTAAATGCCCTCAGGTGCATCCAAGATATTGCATTCCCTCGCGGAAACTACCCCCTGTTGTTAGCAAGTCAAAATGTCCGCTTTTTGTAGCAAGTGACATGTCCGGTTTCAAAGTTGTGCCCTCGCCGCTGGGGTTGGGTGGGTTTTGGGGAAGGGGTGCAGGGGAAGGGGGTAAGTTCCCCTTCCCCTGCTTAGCGATGTAGAGGCCGCGGGCAGCAGGGGAGCACCGGTGGCGTCATAGCGGCCCAGGCAATGCGGTCCGTAGCTCAGGCTTAGGGTTCCATCCAAGTGCTGGTGCGCGGTCACACTGCAGCCCGCGAGCGTTCCCCGCCACTTTACCGGCTCGATCTGCAGGGTCAAGTTCTGCAAGCTGACGGTGTTGTCGCGGTTCACCGTGCGTTCAAATTGCAGCGAGAAGACGCGATCGAGATCGCGACGCCGGCCGGGCACAAAAGCGCTGCCCCGCTCCGCCGCCACGACCTGGAAGCGGCGATTGAACTCGGCCACGTAGTGCTCTCGCAGGAAACGATTGGCCTGCTCCAGAGTGGTGCATCCCGCCAGCCGCAACTCCTGCGGCAGGCGTCCCTGCCAGGTGCCAAAGCTGCGCTCGCTGCGTCCTCGTGCCTGGGGCGAGTAGGCGGGGATCATGCGAATGCCCAACTCGCGCAACGCCCGTCCCACCTGGGTGAGACGGTGAGGATCGACCGCTTCTCCCGCCTTCGGAGTCAGCCAGAAATGGCTGCCGCGATCGCTGTACAAGGCGCAGAACAGGCCTTTGCGCTCGATGACTTCCTGCAGCCCGGCCATCACCGTCAGCGTCGATTCCTCTTCCACCAGTTGGGCGTAATAGATCTCACTGGTGGCATCGTCCAGAATCACCAGCAGGTCATGCCAGCGCTGGTCCTGAAACCAGCGGTGCCGGCTGCCGTCGATGTGCAGCAGCATACCCGGCAAGGGCCGCCGCGGACGCCGCTTGCGATGCACCCCGCGCTTGCGTCCCCGCGCCACCAGCCCCGCCCCTTGCAGCACCCCTTTCACCCAACTGTAACTGAGCGTGATCTGGTGCTGGCTGGCCAGCTTCTCGTGAAAATGCCGCAGGTTTAGATCGAAGTACTGGTCTCGATAGAGACCCAGCACTCGCTCCACCACGGCCATGGGAACTTTCTTCGGCGAAGGCTTGCCCCGCCGCCGGTCAAACAGCCCGCGAAAGCCAAACTCTTCATAGCGTTCTCGCCAGCGCCGCATGTGCCGGTCGCTGATGCCGATGATCTCGGCCGCCTGCCACCAGGTGATCTTCTTGGCCATGGCCCGCAGAATCACTTCCTGTACTTTCATTGCCCGCTCCATCGCGGCCTTCGGGTAGGAATCCATGCTTCGCATGGTCTCCTACTCTCACCGCCCGCAAAGCGGACAGATCACTTGCTAACTCAACCGGACATATCATGTGCTAACGACACGCGGAAACTACCCCCTTGCAGCCCGGCGCGTTTGGGCGTATGTTCCTCCAGTCCTCAGCCCCGGGGACCCTGCACGAGAGTAGTTCTCGAGTTGCAGAAGCGGAACAGCGATAGGAAGTTCGGGTTTAGCCACTGGGAGCCTACTCTTCCAGAGGGTCGTTCTGCCCACTTCCAAGAGTCAGAAATATCGACGCTCCTCGCGGAGTCTAACCATGCCATCATCGAGTAAGGTTTCTGGTAATCACAATTGGGTCAGCCTGGTTCCCTACGGACTCAACCAACAACATCCCAACGCCTACAAAGACATCGTTAACACCATGTGGGAGAACCGCGACCAGCTGGGCTATGCCTGGCGCATTCTCCGCGACGGCTGTTGCGACGGCTGCTCTCTCGGCACCAGCGGCATGCACGACTGGACCATGAAGGGCGTGCATCTCTGCGCCGTCCGCCTGCAGCTTCTCCGCTTCAACACCATGCCGCCCATGGATTGGCATGTCCTCGAGGATGTCGCCCCTCTCCGCAATAAAACCGAAAAGCAACTCCGCAAGTTGGGACGCCTCTCCGTACCGATGATCCGCCGCAAAGGAGAAAAAGGCTTCCGCCGCGTTTCCTGGGACGAGGCCATCTCCACCATAGCTGCCGGCCTCAAGGCCGCCGATCCCCACCGCATTGCTTGGTACATCACATCTCGCGGGCTCACCAACGAGGCCTACTATGCCCACCAGAAAGTCGCGCGCTTCATCGGCACTAACCACGTCGATACCAGCGCCCGCATCTGCCATGCGCCCAGCACCGCAGGATTGAGCGCCACCGTCGGCTGCGCCGCCACCACTTGCTCGTACTCCGACTGGATCGGCGCCGACCTCATCGTCTTCGTCGGCTCCAACGTCGCCAACAATCAGCCCGTCACAACAAAGTATCTCTGCTACGCCAAGAATGCCGGAACCAAGGTTTTCATGGTGAACCCATATCTCGAACCCGGGCTGGAGCGTTATTGGGTTCCCTCGGTCACCAAGAGCGCGCTGTTCGGAACCCGCATCGCCGACGACTTTTTCCAGATTCACGCCGGCGGCGACATCCCGTTCTTCTACGGCGTGATCAAGCACCTCATCGAAAACGGATGGATCGACCGCGACTTCATCGCGCAACGCACCGCCGGCTGGGAAGAGCTGCAAGCCAAAGTCGCGAGCCTTTCCTGGAAGGCTCTGGAGCGCGGCTCGGGCCTCACCCGCGCCGACATGCTCCGCTTCGCCGAAGCCTTCGGCAAGGCGCGTCACGCGATTGTAGTCTGGAGCATGGGCATTACCCAGCACGCCTACGGCACGACAACGTGCGCGCCATCGTCAATCTGCAACTATGCAAAGGCAACATCGGCCGCGCGCACACCGGACTCATGCCGATCCGTGGCCACAGCGGCGTGCAAGGCGGCGCGGAAATGGGCGGCCAGCCGGCGGCCTACGTCATGGGCTTCCCCGCCAACGACGACAACGCGAAGAAGTTTGCCGCACCGGAGATCTGGGGATTCGAACCTCCAACATGGAAAGGCCTGAGCGCCGCGCACATGGTTCTGGCCGCGGAGCGCGGCGAAATCGATGTGCTCTGGCAGAGTGGCGGCAACTTCAAGCAGACCCTTCCCGAGCCCGAATTAGTCAGCCGCGCCCTCGGCAAACTCAAGCTGCGCATTCATCAGGACATCGTGGTAAATCCGACCATGCTGGTCGATCCGGCCGACACGGTCGTCCTGCTGCCTTCGCGCACCCGCTACGAACAGCGCGGCGGCGGAACAGAAACCAGCACCGAACGCCGCATCATCTACAGCCCGGAAATTCCCGGCCCGCGAATTCCGGAAGCGAGAGACGAATGGGAGATTCCCATGCAGGTGGCGCGAGCGCTAGACCCTCAGCGCGCTGCCACACTGTTTCCCTGGAAAGACACGCAAGACATCCGCAACGAAATTGAGCGCGTCTGCCCCACCTATAAAGGAATCGCCGGGCTTCGCAAAAAAGGCGACAGCATCCAATACGGCGGCAAGCATCTGCTCGTGGATCGCTGCCTCACGCCCGACGGCAAAGGCCATTTCAGCGCCGTCGAGCTGCCGGAAGAACATATTCCCGCAGGCCGCTTCCTGCTCTCCACCCGCCGCGGAAAGCAGTTCAACAGCATCATCAATGGGCTGATCGATCCCATCACTGGCGCTCGCCGCGACGATATTCTCATGGCGGCCGAAGATGCCCAGCAGCTCGGACTCCGCAACGGCGACGCCATTGTTCTGCGCAACGAACAAGGCGAGTTCCATGGCCGGGTGAAGATCTGACCGCATCAAGCCGGGATGCCTGCAGGCGCACTGGCCGGAAATCAATGTGCTAATTCCGGCCGGCCGGCTCGACCCGAGCGGGGTCCCGGATTACAACGCAACGGTAGAAGTAATCGGCGCAACTTCCACGCCCATCGTCGAGCCAGTTCCCGCCGCAGCGACAGCGTGACCTATGGCGCAACCCGGCAGAAGCGTCGACATGACCACCGTCCAGGAGTGGCAGGACGGCAAAGTCCAGCAGTCGCTCGACTACCTGGTCGCCGAAGAGCCGCTCGAGATTCGCGTCAACGGCCACCCCCTGAGCGTGACCATGCGCACGCCCGGAAACGATCTGGAGTTAGCCGCCGGCTTTCTGCTGACCGAAGGCATCATCCGCGACCGCAACCAAATCGAGCGCCTGGAGCACGCCTCGCACGACGGACAACAGACCAAGAACACAGTTGAGGTTGTCCTCGCGGCAGATGCGGAATTCGACCGCGAGAGTCTTCAGCGCAACTTTTTTGTCGCCTCCAGTTGCGGCATCTGCGGCAAAACTTCCATCGACGCCATCCGCGTGCGCGGTATTCGCTCTCCCAATCCCGCTTTCAGGATCGCCCCTGAAACCCTGTGTGTAATTCCCGACCGTCTGCGTGAAGCGCAGCCCATCTTCAGCCGCACCGGCGGATTGCACGGCGCCGCGTTGTTCAACTCGGATGGAGAGCTGATCGAAGTGCGCGAAGACGTAGGCCGCCACAACGCAGTCGACAAACTCATCGGCTGGACGTCTGCTGAATCCCGCGCCGGATCTGGGCAGCTGCATGATGTTAGTCAGCGGCCGCGCCGGCTTCGAAATCGTTCAGAAAGCTCTGGCCGCGGGCGTGCCGCTTCTGGCATCCGTTTCCGCGCCTTCGAGCTTGGCCGTGAAATTAGCTCGCGAGTTCCATTTAACCCTCGCTGGATTTTTGCGTGGCAGGCGTTTTGTAGTGTACGCGGGAGAAGATCGCCTGAGCTTGGCTCGTTCGGCAGTACCAGTTACTGAAATCCCGCGTAACGGAATCTAGGGAAACTCTGATTAGGGGTCTGTGCTTCCCTGTGTCTCCTGGGGTTTGCAGTTTCAACGGACACTTGATCAGAGTTTCCCTAGGTTGATTTCAAATCGGGCGGCCTCGACGCCGCTTCGTCTGAGGTGGATATATGGCATCGGAACGTCTTGCGAATCGCTGGGGAATCGCGGTCGCCGCAGTGCTAATGCAGATTTGCCTGGGCGCCGTCTACGGCTGGAGCGTCTTCAAAATTCCGCTGATGCGCTCCGAACACTGGATCGAAACCGCAGTCCAACTGAACTTCACTCTCTCTCTGGTCTTTCTCGGAGCCGGCACAGTTCTTGGCGGGCTGTGGCAGGACAAGGTCGGCCCACGCAAAGTCGCGACGGTCGCAGGGGTGCTCTACGGCGCAGGCTATCTAATCTCCGCCTACGCATCGAGCGTTCATTCGCTGAATCTGCTTTATCTGGGCTACGGCGTCGTAGGCGGCTTCGGCATGGGGATGGGCTACATCACTCCGGTAGCCACGCTGGTAAAGTGGTTCCCCGACCGCCGGGGCTTGATGACCGGCGTCGCAGTGTGCGGCTATGGCGCCGGCGCCCTGGTCATGAGCCCCGTCGCCGCGCGGCTCATCGTCTCCAACGGAATCCCATTCACCTTCGCTGCGTTAGGCGTTGTTTATCTGGTGGTCGTCGTCGCCGCCGCGCAGTTCTATGCCAATCCTCCACAAGGCTGGCGTCCTGAGGGCTGGGTGCCGCGCGGCGCCGTCGCCAAAGCTGCGTCCACTTACGACTTTACCGTCCGCGAAGCGATGAGCGCGTGGCAATTCTGGCTGCTGTGGGCAATGCTGTTCCTCAACGTATCTGCGGGCATCATGGTCATCAGCCAAGCCTCGCCTATGGCGCAGTCCAAAGAGTTCGTCGGTATGACGGCCCTCGCCGCCGCCAACATGGTGGGACTGATTTCCATCTTCAACGCCATCGGCCGCGTTTTTGGGCCTGGGTTTCGGATTCCCTGGGCCGGGCGCGCGTGTATTTCCTCCTCTACGTAATTCAGGCAATCGTTTTCTTCACCCTGCCACACCTCCACAGCGCGGGCGGATTCAGCGCAGCCTTCGCCATCATCGGACTGTGCTACGGCGGCGGCTTCGGCACCATGCCGTCGTTCACCGCTGACTTCTTCGGCTCCAAGTTCATGGGCGGCATCTATGGATGGATTCTCCTGGCCTGGGCGGCAGCTGCGATACCAACCCCAATCATGGCCGCTCGCCTGCACCAAACCACCGGAGCATTCTCGACATCATTGCGGGTGATTGCGATTGTGATGGTCTGCTCGATCGTGCTTCCGCTCTTGGCCAAGCGGCCCAAGCGGGAGGCGGTCGCGTCGAGCGCACCCAATCTCGCCCACGCGAGTTGAGCTAGCGGTTTCAGGCACTACTCCGCGCGGAAGATGGTTGCAAGGTGCTCCGCGCGGAGTAGGTCGTTATCGCTGGATCATACACAGAGCGGCGAGCGGCTGCTTTCCCTTTCACCTTGAGTTTCCCCGGCAACAGTCAATCCGATGGGCGCATGAACATCCATGGCACGACAGTCCTCAACCGCCGCGACTACAAGGTGGGATCGGAAGAGATGATGGACAACGTGCTCACCCTGGGCGATGAAGTCAAAATCGAACTAAACACTCAAGCCACATCGGCACGCTGAGAAGGACGGGATCCTGGCCCGGGAGCAGTCGCGCCGCCATGGCGCGGAACCACCGCCATGGTGCGCTGGACGGCAAGCCCGAAGGCATGCCCCGATACGACGCCACGCTCAACCGCTTCGATCAGAGAGCACCTGGTGCGGCCGTTGTTGCCCTCTACTTCGGGCTATCCCGATGTCCAACCTTCACCCTATATCCTGCCTTGCGCAGGCGTTTGCTGACGTCCTCCGCGATCATCACGGATCGATGCTGGCCACCCGTACAACCAAAAGCAATGGTCAGGTAGCTTTTGCCTTCATGAATGTAGTGCGGCAGCAGATAAACCAGCAGCTTTGAGATGCGGTCGATGAACTCTCTGGTCTGCGGGAAAGAGCGAATGTAGCGCGCCACCTTGGGATGCCGTCCGGTGAGCGGGCGAAACTCAGGTACGAAGTGCGGATTGGGCAGAAAGCGCACATCGAAAACCAGATCTGCATCCTCAGGCAGTCCCTGCTTGAACCCGAAGCTCACGCACGAGACCAGAAGATTCTTGCCGGTCTCCTGTTTCTGGAAGCGCTGGGTCACGTAGGTGCGCAGCTCATGGACATTGAACTTCGAGGTATCGATTACCAGGTCGGCGAGAGCCCGTATCTTTCGTAAGTGGGCGCGCTCAGCGGTGAGCGACGACTTGACCGTCGAACTGGTGCCCAACGGATGCGGCCGCCGGGTTTCGCTGAAACGGCGCAGCAGCACCGCATCGTCCGCCTCGAGAAAGAGCATGCGGGTCGGAAGGATGCGCTTAACCGATTGCACAATCTTGGGCAGGTCTTCGAGTTGCGCGCCTTCGCGCACATCCACTACCAGAGCGGTGCGCTCGATTTCGGAGGATTGCCCGACCAGTTCGGCAAAGCTGGGAATCAAGCCGACGGGCAGGTTGTCCACACAGTAGTAACCCAAGTCTTCGAAGGCCTTGAGGACCGAGGCCTTCCCCGAGCCGCTCATGCCCGTGATGATGACCAGCTCGCCGGTGGGCCGGGACTTGCGGGGAATAGCTTTGCCCGTTGTCTTGAGTCTCTTGGTGGGTTTGCGTGGCGCCATCTGCGTTTGATGTTAGCAGGGAGAATGGCGGGTCGCCACTGGCCACGTGCCCAGATCCGGCAGCTGGGACCGATCAGTTCCGGGGAAGCGCAGCGATCTCCCCTGTGCACTCCGTGATCCTGTGGTTAGTCTCCTTCCCATGCTAAGCAGGGAAGGTCAGACTCGAAAGGGCGCGCTTAAAAGGCGGGCGGGCAGCGTGACGATCGCCCAAACCAGCTCCAAAGCCCCGTGCACGGCAATCCCCAGCAACCGAAATGGCAGCAGGAATAACCAAACAAACGGATACGCAATCAAAGCGAACAAAGCCAGCGGCCAGCACAGAACGAACAGAACGCACCACAGCAGGAAGGTAAACATGGCGAACCCTCCAAAGTTCCTCTATGTAATTGTACGAGGAATGGAGCAAGCCAGTTCCACGAACGGCCATTAGTTGTTTATGGGTGGCCAGGCCCGCGGTTTCTGGCCCCCTGGGACGTACGATCCGTTCCGGGCTTTCGCATGGCGTGCCCACGGCATTGCAGGTTTGTGATCCGACAATCACAACGCCCGGTTCCCGATTCCATTCCGGGAGCCTACGCCAATCGTTTATGCCGCCGCTCCCGGGCTATGCTAGCGAACCCCTATACTAGTTCTGTGAGTCCTGATGCCGACCTTCTCGCTCCCCTGCGCCGCTATTGGGGATACGATTCATTTCGTCCTTTGCAGGAGAACATCGTCCGCAGCCTGGTGGGCGGGAGAGACACGTGCGTTGTAATGCCGACCGGTGGCGGCAAGTCGCTGTGCTACCAGCTGCCGGCGGTCGTGATGGGCCAAACCGCAGTCGTGATTTCGCCTTTGATCGCGTTAATGCAGGACCAGGCGGCGCAGCTCGCGCAGATGGGCATTCCGGCGGCGGTTGTGAACAGCACGCTAACGGCGGGCGAGCAGTCCAAGGTCATAATCAAGGCGCGGGAGGGCGCGTACCGGTTGCTCTATCTTTCGCCCGAGCGTTTGGCGCGCGAAGATACGATTGACTGGCTGCGGGGCGTCCCCATCGCGTTCTTCGCCATTGATGAGGCGCACTGCATCTCGGAGTGGGGCCACGAATTTCGCCCCGACTATCGTCTGCTAAGCCGCCTGCGCACTCATTTCCCCGACCGGCCGATCGCAGCGTTCACCGCCAGTGCTACAAAAAGAGTGCGTCACGATATTCTCCATCAGCTTCAATTGCGTGAGCCGCACAAATACATCGCCAGCTTTCATCGTTCCAATTTGCGCTATGTGGCACGGCTATGCCAGGGAGGCGAACAACTCAACCTGCTGGTGAGTGCGCTCGGCTACTACTCCGGCAGCAATGTCATCGTCTATTCGCCGACCATTGCGCGCGTCGAAGACACGGTAGATTTTCTCGAGGAGCGCGGCATCTCTGCCATTGCCTATCACGGCAAGATGGACGCAACCACGAGACGCAAAAACCAGGAACTGTGGATGTCGGACGAGGTGCGCGTGCTGGTGGGGACCATCGCCTTCGGCTTGGGGATCAACAAAGCCGCCGTTCGCGCGGTGATCCATCTCTCGCTGCCAAAATCCGTCGAGCAGTACTACCAGGAGGCGGGACGCGCCGGCCGCGACGGCGAACCGGCGGATTGCGTTCTGCTGTGGCAGTTGAAAGATGCCGCGCTTCTGGCTTACTTCATCAACCAGATCAGCGACTCGGCGGAAAAAGAGCGGGCCTGGCAGCGCTATCACGATATCCGCAAATTCAGCGAGTCGGCGGAATGCCGCCATCGCCAGATTTGCGTCCACTTCGGCGAAACCCCAAAGTGGACCTCATGTGCTGCTTGCGACGTTTGCGGATCTATCCCCGCGTGGTTGCTGGAGCCTGCTGCCGCAACCGAAAAGTCCAGGGTTAAAGCGGTAGCCGCACCGGGACTGCCAGGCGTTGACCCTGAGCTGCTCGACTACATGCGCGAGTGGCGGCGGCTCACGGCGAAAGAACAAAATAGCCCGGCTTTCGTGGTGATGCACGATACCTCGCTCGAAGACCTCTGCCGCAAGCAGCCTCGTTCCATCCCTGAGTTGTTACGAGTCTCCGGATTTGGCGAGCGAAAAGCGGAGATGTACGGACGCCAGATTTTTGCCGCGCTCGACAAGTTCCGCAGTGGCTCCCGCGCCCGCCCATTGACGGTAAAGAACACGCGTCCGGTGAAGGAGACCATGGAGTTGCTGGCTGAAGGGCACAGTTTCGACGACGTCGCCAGGATTCGCGGCCGCCAGCGCAGCACCGTTGTGACCGCGGTGGCTGCGCTGGTGGAAAGCGGCCAAATGGAGTTTCAGCGAAGTTGGGTATCAGAAGAAATACAGGCTCTCATTGAAGCCGCCTGCGCGCAGCATGGCATGGAGCGGTTAAGAACCCTCAAAGATGCGTTGCCACCCGAAACAACGTATGAAGAGATTAAGCTGGTTGTGGCGCGATTGAAGTGGGAGCGGTCGCAAGGGAAGGTAGCGTAGGTTTTCTCATGTGGGGACGCGACCGGCCTGTGTAGAGACGGGTCTCTGACCCGTCCAGGCCGAGTGAAACTCGGCTGGCCTTTGCTTGCAACGGCATGGTCGATGTGGAGAGTTCTGCCGCAGTGGTCTGCAGGCTGCCGTGAAAACAAAGCAGAGACAGTATCTTTTTCAGAACCCGTCCCACTGCGCAGGAAAGCCTGCCGACCGTTGCTCGGCCACGACGGGTCAGAGACCCGTCCCTATACGACCTTAGTGCGTTTCATCCGCCGCTGGCGCCGTATCTGGCGTATCCAGTTTCTGCGCAACGGGGCTGAACTGCGCGGCTGGCGGCGGCTGGAACAGGCCTGGATCTTTTCCGGCAAGCGCCGCCTTCATGAAATCCATCCAGATGGGCAGCGCGGCATGCGCTCCGGTTTCTTTGGCGCCCAGAGACTTCCGTTCGTCAAAGCCCACCCAGACACCGCAGGTCATCGAGGGCGAAAAGCCAACAAACCAGGCGTCGGTGAAGTCATTGGTCGTTCCAGTCTTGCCCGCCAGGGGATACTTCATACTGGCCGCGGCGATTCCGGTGCCATGCTGCACGACATCCTGCAGCATAGAAGTCATGATGCGCGCCGTGCGGGCGCTGATCACGTCCTTCACGTCCGCGAAATCCTCTTCCAGCACGCGCCCTTCGTAGTCGGTCACCTTGGTGATATAGCGCGGAGTGATACGCACCCCGTCGTCAGGAAAAACGCTGAAGGCGGAAGTCTGCTCTAACAGCGTCACCTCCGCAGCACCAAGAGCCACGGGTAGGTACGCGGGAATATTCGAGGTGATTCCGAAGCGGTGGGCGTAGTCGATCACGGTCTTGATGCCCAGGCTGTCGGTCAGTTTGAGGGCGGGAATATTGCGCGACTGCGAGAGCGCCCGGCGCAGCGTAATCGTACCTTCATAGCGCTCGTCGTAGTTGTGCGGCGAGTAAGGGCCGGAGGCGGATTCGAAGGTGACGGGCGCGTCCAGGATCGTGTCATCCGGCGAGGCGCCTCCCTCGATGGCCGCGGTATAGACGAAGGGCTTGAAGGACGATCCCACCTGACGCAACGCCTGTGTGGCGCGGTTGAACTTGGATTGATCGAAATCCCGGCCGCCAACCATGGCCTTGATCTCGCCGCTGGCGTTGTCGATGGCCATCAAGGCGCCCTGCGCCCCTGAGTCCTGCTCCAGGGTGACACGGGCTTTGCCTCCGGGGCCAAGGGTAAGAATCTTGACGTAGGCCAGGTCGCCGGGCCACAAGATGTCCTGCAGGCGGCGCTGTGTCCAGGCTGCGTCGGCTGGAGTTATAGAGGCCCTGTAATCGCCGAACTTGACCGCCGCCGAGCCCGGCGAAACCGCCGTGACCAGAGCGTGCATGTAGCCATTGATCTCCGGTTCATCTTCCCAATCGGGGTCGCTGTAGTTGGCAAGGGTTACGTCCTTGGTCAATACGTTTTGCAGCTTCCCCTTCCAGCCATGGCGGCGCTCGTAAGCGGCCAGGCCATTCAGCACCGCCTGATTTGCGGCTCGCTGCAAGTCCACGTCGAGCGAAGTATAGACGCGTAATCCGCCCTCATGCACCTGATCGGTGCCGTACTTACCCTCCAGATAGCGGCGAATTTCTTCCACAAAATACGGCGCCAGCGAGTTGGGGTCGTGCGCCAGCTTCAACTGGAGCGGCTTGTCGCGTACGCTATTGGCCTCTTGCGCGGTGATCTTTCCATCTTCCAGCATGGAGTTGATGACAAGATTGCGGCGCTTCAGGGCGCGCTCGGGGTGGTTGATCGGGGAATAGTAAGACGGCGACTTAGGCAACCCTGCCAGCAGGGCGGCCTCCTCCAGAGTAAGCTGCTTGGCCGGTTTGCTGAAGTAGTACTCGGAGGCAGCTTCGAATCCGTAGACGCCGTGGCCTAGATAAATCTGATTAGCGTACAAAGTAAAAATTTGCGGCTTGGTGAAGCGGCGCTCGATCTGGACCGCCAGCAGGGCTTCTTCAATCTTGCGATGCCATGAGCGGTCCGGTGAAAGAAAAAGATTGCGCGCGAGCTGCATGGTCAGGGTGGAAGCCCCCTGCACTTTGCCGCCGGACTCGATGTCGTGGTAGGCGGCGCCGGCAATCCGCCAGACGTTGATCCCCAGGTGGCGGTAGAAGTCTTTGTCTTCAATAGAAATCAGAGCATCGCGCAGGACCGGGGGAAAGTCGTCGTAGGAAGCCACTACACGGCGTTGCAAAGCGAATGAGCCGATGATGCGCCCCTGATCGTCGTAGAGTTCTGTGATCGAGCTGGGGCGATAGTGTTCCAGTTGCTCGACTTGCGGGAGGTCGGTCGAATAAACCAGCAGCAGCCCGCAGGTAGCGCCCACCGCCGCCGCCAACAGGGTCAGCAGTCCAAAAAGCAGCCGGCGCATTGTTTTCCTGTCCTTGACAATGACCGGCGGCGGCGGAAACGGCGGCTGTTCAGACTCAAAGAGGGACTGCATGGAAAACCAAGCTCAGGATAGCAGGGTGGAAGGATGGCAGGTAGTGTTCCGGGGAAATCGCTAAGTCCTAAGTTCATAAACCACGAAGGACACGAAGGATCTCGAAGGAGTTAGTTCTCAGGGTATCCTTCGTGATCCTTCGTATCCTTTGTGGTTCGTAGGGCCTTCACGCCGCAGAGCGAAGAAGCCCAGTAACTAGCTTGCCTTGCTCTTCAGAATCTGAATCGCCTTCTGCATGGGCTCGTCGGGCTGTTGCTGCACAGGCGTTTTTTTATCCTGTTCCGGCGCAGCGCTGTCGTCATCGTCGTCCGGTAAAGACCCATCATCGCTGGCGGCCACCAGTTTGTTTGGCGTCACTGCCGAATCCTGGATGGCCTTGCCGGAAGGCGAGTAATACTTGGCGATCGATAGGATCAGAGCCGATCCATCCTGCAGATCGATCACTTTCTGCACCGAGCCTTCGCCAAAGGTTTTGTCGCCCACTACATCGCCGCGAGCGTTCTCTAAAACCGCGGCAGCCACAATCTCGGCTGCTCCGGCGGTTCCCCGGTTCACCAACACTACCAGAGGCAAGTTGGAGATCGTCTTGGAAGGATCAGCGTTAAAGGCTTCGCGGGGATACTTCTGCCCCTGCAAGTAGGCGATGGTCCCATGATTGAGGAAAAGATTGGCGGTCGCTATGCCTTCCGCTTCCTCGCCCTCGGCGCAGTTGCGCAAATCGAGAATCAGCTTCTTCGCGCCTTCTTTTTGCAAGCCCTTGACTTTAGCGGCAATCTCCTGCGACTTGCCCTTGGTGAACGCGTCCACCTGGATAACGCCGATGCCGTCATCCACAATCTTGTCCGTCACCGGCGGAATTGTGACAAGCTCGCGGGTAATCACTAGTTTTTGCGGCTCAGCGCGGCGGGCGCGCACCACGGAAACCGTGACGTTCGAACCGGGCTCCCCCGCCAGCAGATTGTGAATCTCGGCCAGCGACATATCCTTGGTGGTCTTGCCTTCAATCGCTTCCAGGATGTCCGAGGCTTGCAGGCCGGCCTTGTCGGCGGGGCTCCCGGGAATGACCGAGATCACCGTGCCATACCCGAAACGCTTGGAAACCGCCGCTCCAATGTCGCCTGGCGCTTCCGTCTTGTGCGCCTTGTAGTCCTTATATTCCGCGGCGGTGAGGTAGCTGGACTCGGGATCGAGCGACTCCAGCAGCCCGTGCAACGCGCCGTTGGTCACGGCCGGGATGTTGGGCTCCTCCACGTACTCGGTGCGCACATGCGAAAGCACTTCGCTGTACACCTGCAGTTGGCGGTAAGCGCCCTCATTGCTGGAGGCGCGGACGCCATCCAGCCCTCCGGCGACAGCGAACAACAATAATCCAGCAGAAACGACAAGAATCGAGGCTTTGGTTTTGATAGACATGGGGTTCCGGCTTCTCGGGAAGGAGACTACTTCCAAAGAAAGTTGCCTACATTATAAACCCTTGGATGCAGGATTCCTGAAGCTGGCTGCGCCAAATTGTGCTCGATGGTAACTTGCTGCGGCTCGATGAGATGGAGCGCCCGGCGTCCTCGCCCGTCAGACCGCGAACTGTGCCTTGACGAGTGGGGACGCCCGCCGCTCCACTCCCCGATTCTGGTGCTCACCGCGCCTCGGCTAACTCCGTCCGCAGTTTATGCGTGGCGCGGAACAGCGTGTTCTTAATCGTGCCTTCAGTCGTATTCAAGATTCCCGCGACCGTTCGCAGTCTCAGGCCGTGGTAGTGCTTTAGCTCGAACACTACCCGCTCCCGGGGCGACAGTCTGTGCAAGGCGCGCAGGATCAGCTCCCGCAGTTCGCGGCCAGCGAGATTGCGCTCCGGACTGGCTCCCGGGCGATGGTCCGGCAACCGGTTCAGTATGGTCTCTTCTTCCCCGTCGGGAAAAACCGTGCTGGTAAACTCCCGGCTTCGCGAGCGCCGCCGGCGCAGGTGATCCAGGCAAAGGTTGGTCACGATCCGGTAGATCCAAGTGTAGAAAGAGCACTCGAAGCGAAAGCTGCTCAAGTTGGTGTAGGCGCGGAGAAAGGCTTCTTGATAGATGTCCTGGGCATCTTCCTGCGAACCGGTGAGATGAACCGCCAGCCGCAGAACGGCGCGATCATACTGACGCACCAACTCCTCGAACGCATCGGTGTTCGCCCTGCTGGGCTTCGCGGATGAGGAGAGCGTCATCGACCACCGTGGAACGGTCCACTGCCGCTCTGGGAGCCGTTGG
Source organism: uncultured Acidobacteriaceae bacterium (assembly GCA_963735545.1). Lineage (GTDB taxonomy): Bacteria > Acidobacteriota > Terriglobia > Terriglobales > Acidobacteriaceae > PALSA-270. The sequence goes on along the minus strand of CAVTLU010000016.1, from coordinate 42,152 downwards.
GACTATCCCGAGGCTGGTCATTGGTGGGGTCGCAATGCGGAATTTCCCTGAGTCGGACATCATAAGAACGCCTTTCCCTGACATCTTTCTTTCGGCTTCCTCTTGCCTGCGTCAACTGACAAACTTGTATCCGGTACCGTGGACCGTAAGGATGAAACGCGGCTCGTCGGGCTTAGGCTCGACTTTCTGGCGCAAGCGGACGATGTGCGCGTCTACAGTACGAGTCGTGGGGAAGTGCTCATAACCCCAGACCTCCTCCAACAAGCGGTCGCGGCTTAAGGTCTCGCCCGGATGGCAGAGGAAATACTTCAACAACTCGAATTCCTTGGAAGAAAACTCCAACGCCCTGCCTTTGCGCGACGCCTGGCAACTGCGCAGGTTGATCTCGACGTCTCCAAAGGAATACTCATCCTTGGCGTTGGGCGTAGCATGGGCGCGGCGCAGAACGGCTTTCACGCGCGCCAACAACTCGCGGATGGAAAACGGCTTGGTGACGTAATCGTCGGCGCCCAGTTCCAGCCCCACCACCTTGTCCACTTCCTGGCCGCGCGCGGTCAGCATGATGACCGGCATCGAAGGCCGCCGCGCCTTGAGCTGCTTGCAAACGTCCAGCCCGCTCATGCGCGGCATCATCACGTCGAGGATCACCAGGTCGGGCGATTCCGTCAGCGCCCGCTCCAATCCGGCGACGCCGTCGCCGGCGGTAACGACCTGATATCCCTCGAACTCAAAGTTGTCGCGCAGGCCGGCGACCATGTTCGGTTCGTCTTCGACGATCAGGATCTTGGTCATAGGTTGCGTCCTACGCTGGTTCTGTCACCTTTCCCCGATTCACCGGCAGAGCGATGGTGAATTTGCTGCCTCGTCCGGGCGCGCTGTCCACGGAGACCTCCCCGCCGTGGGCCTGCACGATGTGCCGCACCAGGGAGAGGCCTAACCCACTGCCCTTGGTGTTGTGAACCAAAGGATCGCCCACCCGATAAAACTTCTCGAAAATCTTGTGCTGCTCTTCAGATGGAATGCCAATGCCGTGGTCAGTCACTTCCAGCTTGACCGAGCCGTTGGAGCGATACAGACTCACCCCGATGTACTTCTCTTCCTGCGAATACTTGAGGGAGTTGTTGACCAAGTTCAGCAAGCGAACGCGACAGCGCTTCGCGGTCCACGCGCAGCGGCGGAACGTCTTCCGCGATCTTCTCCTCGAAGGCGAAACCATTCTGCTCGATCTGGTAGCGGTAGGAGTCGAGCGTGGTGTGCACCAGTTCGCGGACGTCGGTCTCGCGGAAGTCGTATTCCTTCCTGCCGGCCTCAATGCGCGAGAAGTCGAGAATGTTGTTGATCAGCGCGCTCAGGCGTTCACTTTCCTTGCGAATGATGCGGTAGTACTCCTGGTATTTCTCCGGGCTGCTGAGGCGGCCCAACTCCAGAGTCTCGGCGTAAAGGCGGATCAGGGATAGCGGCGTGCGCAATTCGTGCGAGACGTTGGAGACGAAATCGGATTTCAGCCGGGCCAGAGCCATCTCCTTGGCCACATTGCGATGAGCCAAAACAATTCCTCCTGCCAGAATCAGCGTGAGCCCTCCCAGGATCAGGAAGCTGGTCCGGACGAAGTGCTCCCCCAGAGCTTCCAGCGTGGTGCCACGCAGCTTGATAGCCAGGGTCAACCCTGGAAATGCGCCTTCGAGCTTGCGCTCTACTTCCGGAACGCCGCCATCCCAGCCGGAAGAGGCTGCCAGCGGAGTGGATTCGCTCTTGGGGTGAATCATCAGCACGGCGGGATTCTTATCGCTGCGGCTCTCGTTGACATTGCGGCTCAAAACCGTATCCAACATCTCCGGAAAGAAATGCTCGCGCAGATAGTCGGGGTCGAACACCATGCCGCCGATAGCCTTGGGATGGCCGGCGCTGTCGTAGATCAGAAACATGCCCAACGTCTCATACAGCCGCTTCTCGCCGCGTGGCGCGGTATTTTCGTAGAAGTGATAGGGCGCGCCGCTCTTCTTCATTTTGGTGAGCATCTCGGCGATGTCGCCGTATTCGATCTTCATCCAGCCATTCATCATGTGAGAAAGGTCATCGGCTTCCTCTTGGAATCCGGCGTCGGTGAGCCGATGGGGCTGGGAACGGAGCACAAGGCCCGCCTCGGGGTCGTAGACAAAGACGTGGGCAATATAGGGATGGGCGATCAAAACCCGGTCCAGCGTGGCCGCACACACCTGGCCGGGCGCTGGAAACTGGTCGCGGACGTCATCGGCGAGTTCGTAAGCCCTCTCGTTGAACTGTTTTTCAGAGATAGCCAGAACCTGGTTGAAGTCGCGCTGGATGGCGGCCTCCACCCCTCGGTCGCGCTGCAGGCTTTTCAGATGTAGCGCGCTCAGAACCACCAGCGCCGCAGCCGGCAATATGACGGCTAACTCAAAGCCTAGAATCCAGCGGGTTCGATCTTGGCGGCGCGGCTGCATGGCGGTCTCCTGGTCCAGGCCGAGCCTGAAACCAGCCCGGCAAGAAACATACTTGACCGGGGCGCGCAGGGTGTCAATCGCCAGTAAAAAGACGTAAAAAGTTGTGAACTGGTTGATAGGAAAGGTGCGGGTGGCCGGGGCGGCAAACACCCTTTCCCTCCTGTCCTGCTCAGGACGACTGTCTTACGGAAGCGTTTCGAGGAAAAGTCTCTACGGCAACCTGAAATCCACCGTAACGTAGGTCTGGGTTGCGACCGCTTCGCCGTTCAACACATAGGGCTTGTACCGCCACTGTTTCACGGCTTTGCAGGCAGCCTGGCCCAGCAGCAACGGACCACGAATCATCTTGAGGTCGACGATTTTTCCGTCTCTTCCGATCCACGCCTGCAATACTACGGCTCCCTGCAACCCGGCGCGGACCGCCTGCTCCGGATAACTCGGCTGCACCTTGTCGGTCAGCAATTTTTCGGACAGATGCTCGGGAAGAATTACCGGTTCCAAAGCGCTAAGAAGGGAGGGGCTAAGCCTTGCGGCACTGTGGGCGGTGGCGTCTTCCGGGGACGGCGATTTCAGACTAGCCGGAATTCTGGTGCCGGCGCCGGCATCGACACTCTCCAAAGACGCGTCCTCGGTGACCGGTACTTGTGGCCGAGTTTGTTCTTGCGATTTGTGCCCGTGCTTGCTCGAGCGCGGCTCCCAAGGGTCGCTGACAGAGACTACACGAATCTTCGCGCCAGAGCTGCTTCGGGAACGGGGCTGCTGCCCGCCATCTTCGCTCGGCATCAGATCCGTGGGCACCAGCGCTTGCGCCAACTGAACGTCCTTGTCGACATTCGGTAGATTCGCCCTGCTGTCCGGTGTGCCTCGGTAGATTTGTGCGAAATTGGCCGCCACCTGGCTCATCGGCTGGCTAAGCACATACCCAACCGAAAAGCACACCACAACCATGGCGGCCCTGCGCAAAAGCGTGGTGTCTCGCCGCTGGAGTTTGGTCCGCGACCCATGCCTCGGCTGTTTCCACTGCTTGAACTTATTGAAGACCGATCTATGAAAAGGCTCGCCGTCCAGAGTCGCGAATGTAAGATGCGCCGGCGCGCCTTTCGCGGCGACGTGACTCCGCGCGGCCGCAACCGGAGCCGCTGTCAAATGTGCCGGAATCGCCTGCGGCGCGCGCCGCAACGAAACCGGCTCGGAGCGAGTGCCCTTTTCGCCAACCTGCACCGTCGTCCCCTGCGTGTTGCGAGTAGGCAGCCAGGTCTTCAGGCGGCGCAGGAATTCGTCGCATCCCAGCAGGGCAAATTCCACCTGATCGGGAAGAATGGGTTTGGTGAGGACGAGATGGGCCCCGCTTTGGCGCGCTACCGCTCCGGCGTCTCCCCTGGTGACAGCCAGGGCGAAAGCTGAAGCGTTGGTCTTCAACTCACGAGCGGTCTGCAGCAGGAAGCCGCCGTCCAATCCCTCATCCCAATCCACGACGACGAGATCGAAGCTGCGGGCTGTAATCCTTTGCAGTGCGGTGAAGATTTCCGAGCAGTGCTCGACGTCGAGTTCCAGCTCGTTGAGAGCCTGACTCAGCATCCGCGACGTCTCCTGATCGGAGGAGAACAAAAGAGACCGTGGCGACATACCTACGAGAGTAGTTCCCGCCCCCCGTTCGGACAAGTTACGGATTACGCCGCTCCGCCTCTGCAAGGCCACGTAACCTGGAGGGAGGTTACCTGTCCAGTGGTACAGGTCGACGCCTTGGGTGCAGACGATTTAGATTTGCCGTGCCAAGCGAAGCGAGGAATCTGCTGGCTCTTGGCATCGGCAAACAGCGGATTTCTCCGCCCTACCGTTCTTTCATCGACAGGGCCGGCAGATACACTCCCTTCTCTTCCCGATGCCACCAGTCTCCCGTACTCTTCCTCTCTGCGGGAGTAGTAAAGCGATAGTCATACACCGTGGCACGGATGAATCGAGGCGGCGTGCCCCCGAACGGATCGTTTCCAAAAAGCCGCAAAACATCCGGGGAGCCCTCCAGCAACCTGCCCACCAACTGCAACGTCCAGGGATCACTGCGATAGTCGCCCAGGGCCGCGAACCACATCTGCCAGTCCAGCCGCGGCTGATAGGGCTGAACCCAAGCCGGACGGCGCGCCAGGTTCCCAGGCTTGTACTTGAATTCATAAGGGCGCCAGGTGGTCCCATCGTTGGACCCTTCGATCACGATCTCGGGCCGGGACGTCGTCATCACCGCGAACAGCCCATAGGTGTTCACAATTTCAAAAGGTGCGATCAGGTTGACCGCCGATTGCGCCGGGGCCCACTGGATCCGCGAAAATGTTTCGATCATTTGAATCCCGCTTACCAGAAGCACAACCGTAAACACCGCCCTGCAAACCACGTTCCGCAGGACTGGCCACCGAGCGCTGCCATCCGAGGCTGGAGTCATTGCAATCACAAACTTGGGCAGGAGCCGGCGGAGAAACGCGTCATCCAGCAGAAACAGACACAAGGCGATCGTGAGAATGTTGAAGAATGCATAATTGCCCGTGAGAAAGATAAGCAACTGAAACACAACGAGGGAAAAAGCCGCCAAAATGCGAATGCGCCGCGGGGCGAAGATCAGAAACGGGATCACCAGTTCCACGGCAAACATTACTCCCAGAGAGATCCGATGAAACCACGCTGGAAATTGATAGACGTACCACGCTAAGGGCGTGGGCAGGGGCTGAGTTTCGTAGTGGACAGGCAGAGCAGTCCAATTGCGCCACGAAGAGTCACCGCTCAGCAGTTTCACCGCGCCGGAAAGGAACATCAGCCGAAACAACAGCCAGCGGAGCAGCCGGACAATCAGCGTTGAAGAGCCCAGGAAGATGGCGAGGAACCCGGCTTCCAGAAGCAGAGCGTCCCACTGGAAGCTCAGGAAGACCTGGCTCGTCGTTGCCAGGGAAAGATAAAGAACAAATAAAGCGATTCGCACCGGCCGCCAGCTCAGGCCCAGCATGAGCGCAAGGCTGAGACCCGCTCCTGCAATCCAGTCAGCCTTGATAAATGCATTACTCGAGTTGAACCACAATAACGAAGGAACGCTCCAGTACGATGCCGGCCCCAGATACTGCTTCACCGCGGGCAAATATTCGGCAACAGGAAGAATCCCGCGTGCACCGATCAGCCCCGCCGCCTGCACTCCGAATGAGACGAAAGCAATCAAGTAAATGGCACCCAGCAGGCGAAGGAAGAGCCAACTAGCCAGGCGGAACGTCGAGGGCTCGATCGGAATTCCCCAGAGGAGTTTCGTCACCCGATAGGCAAAGGAGCGGTGGCCAGCGACGATCCGATAGCCCGCTTCCGAGACCGCTGCAGCCCCGGGAAACCGGTCATAGAGCTGAATCATCCATCCCTTGCCCGGGACGGGCTGCAGCGCGCTGAAAACGGCGTGTGCGCCGCTCCTGGCTTCGCCGTCCGGCAGAATCAGCTTTACTGCAGCGGCGAATTCCGCTTTCTCAATCTGAGGAAATCGTGCGCCCACCTCCTGATAAGGCGCATAGCGGACTCGGTCACCGGTCAGGCGCTTCCCGTAATCCACGCACGCCCGGCAAAACGAGCAATCGCCGTCGAAGACGAGCAGCGGCCGGTCAAGGGCTTCATCCATAAAGTAAATCTACTTCACATCCGCTGACCGGTCCCCCTCATAGTGCATGATGTGGTAATACGCTTCCCAGCCCGTCCAAAAGACCGGCGCTGGCATCGGGGTCAGCGGATCGTCGAGCTGCTTCTCGAAGGTTTGAACCAACTCGCGCGTCCGGTCAATTCCGGTCAGCCAATCTCCACGGTACCAGTTTTTCCATTTCCCGTACTCTGCCTTCGTTTCTACTTCGTGGATCTTGTCAAACGACCGCATCGCCTGCTCCGCCGCTTCGTGAGCCTTCGCCGTGTCTCCCGCTCCAGCCGCCTGAACCGCTTGCGCTACCAGCGTCAAGATGCGATTGCTTTCCTGGTTGATAGCGATCATGGCAAGCATACTCGCTCCGTAAAACGGCTGCCGTTCCGGCTCAACGAGTGCTTCGGCCGCGACCGCTTTCTGCCACAACCCATCCCAACGAGCCTGCGCCTCTCCGCAGCGTTGGATTTCAGCTTTCTCGGCATCGGGGAGCCACTGCGGGCCGCTCTCTCCACGAAATCCGGTAAACACTCGGGGCACTTGCCACTTGGGCGCTTGCCCCGGCAGCGAGTAAAGCGGAGAGCCCACCATATAAGTCAGCAACAGGCGTCGCGCCTGCGTATGGTAATAGTTGTCGCCGTATTCGAGCGCCGGATCGCTATTCGGGAAATGCGCGGGCGCCGCAAAATATTCCTTGTAGATCTCGGCCACCTCGGGAGCGGCCTTTTCGCCGAACTCCCCCGCGGCCCACTGGTGATAGAACTGCTCGCCCTCCGCAGTTGCCGCATCCGGCTGCAGCCCTTTCCAGCCCACATCCATCACGGCTTTCGTCATCATGGTGACCGGGCGAATGTCGCTGGTGTTGATCAGCAGATAGTTGGTGGCGCCGGCTTTGATGTAACGGCCGAGTTCTGCAGCCACGCGGTCCATCGGCACCATCTCGGTCAACTGATTGGCTCGGCCATTCATCATGGCGACGTGATAGTAAGCGCCCTGGTCCTTGGATACTTCGCCTTTGTCCTGCAAGTAGCCGTAGCCGGTGTCAGCCCACACCAAGCCGACTTCAGGGGGAATCTTCAGAAACCCTTTCTGCACCAATCTCGCTCCCTCCTGCCACAAACTGGTGATGAATTTCGCGTCAGGATGCGAGGCGCGCACAATGCTCATCTGATCGGCAATGGCTTTCGTGATCAGCTCGCCTAAGGCTTTGTCGTTGCCGGCAACGCTCGGATCGGCAGCCGCATAGCTGGCATCCGACAAGCCGCGCAAGCCGACGGTCCACAATACTTCCTGGCCACGCGCGTATTCGGCAACCGCATCTTTCCAGGCGCGTTGCAGAATCTCAGGATGGGCAGTGTAGGAGTACGGCACATCCGCCGGCCAGCGCGCGACATTCAATCCCAAAGGAATCGCGTGATGCTGGCTGATGATCAAACCGCGCTTGCCCGCGAGTGGAACCTGCGGATCGTCCGGAAAAATCCACGTTCCCGGGCACACGATGTTTCCCTTCAGCCGCAGAATGGTTTCATATATCTTGTTCCATACTTCCAGCGAGATTCCCGTATGGTCTTTCTTTTCGCCTGGCGCCCATCCGGTTAGCATGTCTTCGTCGTTGACAAAAAACCCGCGGTACTTGAAGACGGGCGCGGGGTAGTCTTTTTTCAGAGTCGCAGGCACTTCGATTTGGTCCTTGTGGGCCGGTTCGTGATCTGTCCAGTAATACATGGGATCGGTGCCAAGATATTCCTGCGAAAACTGATAGATGGCATAGATCGTGCCGCGCGTGTCCGCGCCGGTTAGCAGCACAATCTTGGTCGGCTTTCCTTTTTTCCAGCGGGCGCTGGTCGCGGAAATGGAGAACGACTCTGGCACGGCTGAATCCGCAGGCCGCAGAGCCTGCACCAGCTTGGACTTGTAGCCGATCAATACGGTCGTAGCCGCCGCGTCCTCGACGCGATTCACGATCGACGGCTTTTTGCCCAGCACTTTCTCGAAATCGCTGGCCAGGTCTTGGGCCGCTTCAGCAATTGGGGAGGGTTCGTCTGGCGCCAGAAGGATGGTGACCGTCGAATCCAGAACTACGGGGCTGTGGCGAGCCTGCTTGCCGGGGCCCGGCACCGCGCCCGCCAGCACTGGAAACATGCATCCCATCAGCAATGCAGTGAGTAAAAGCCGCAGAAGCTGCGGGAGTCTTAAAGCAGGCCCCTTCGCCAAGTTTGCAAAGATGCGAACGGCTTCATTCCTCATCGTCTTTCTCCTGTACAGGTTCACGGCCTTTAGTTGTAGGCTCGAACTATATATGCCCTTTCTGCCGTCGGGCGTTAGTTGCTGAGTAAGGACCGGCAGGAGAGCCCAGAAAAGATCGGGCGAGTGCGACGTTTGGCTGCGAACTGATACTTTACTTTCGTCCACTAGGAGTAATCAAGGAATTTATCTGGTGGCGGCGAAGTGGACTCGAACCCCTGACCTACGGATTGTGAGAACACGAGAGGTTCTAATCCGTTAGGAAAGTTTTCTGCTTTACTCCTCTTTTCAACTTTAAAAGTTGCTCGATCTGATCCACGCTGGCGGGCCGACTTCCAGAGAATGTTCGTGACCCGAACTCGATGTTGTGCGAACATCCCACAACCGAAGCGGTCTTAGGCGAAGAGCGATGAAAAAATGCTGCCGCCTAAGTGGAGATGCCAACACGTCATGAAGACGATGAGCGACCTCGCTCCCACGGAGCCACTTCGCAGGCTTCATATGAAAGGGACAGTGACGAGGCGATTCTTGGTCACGTACCCCATCGCGCCGGAGGTGCTAGCGCCCGCAGTGCCGCCCTGTGGCGAGCTTGTTCTTCACAACGGTCTTGCATGGGTGTCCGCGTGCTTCGTTCATATCGCGAGGATGCGACCGTCCTTTATGCCGGAATTGTTGGGGATCGGTTTCAATTATTTGATTCATCGAACGTTGGCGCGGCTACCGTATCCTGACGGCAAGATGCGGAACACAGTGCTCGTTCTTGAGGCGAATATCAATCGACGATCCCTCGCCCTGATTGCTAGAAAAATGACTGGGGTGCGATTTCGGGTTCGGGAAATCACTCTCACTGATCTCAATGATGCGTGGGTCATTCGGATGAAGGAGCGACAGGAAGTCCTCTACGAGGCCGAGATCTACAAGGATTCAATCGATACGCAATTTGACGGGCGGTCACAATTCATGAGCGCGGGCGCGGCGGATCAATTTCTTCTTGGCATTTCCTTTGGTGCCCAATGGGAACCGGGGGCAGGGCGGATTAAGCTTCTGGCGGAAACCCACGATCCGTGGCACACATACGTGGGCCAATGCCAAACGAACCGGCACGCATTTTTGGAATCACTTGGAGTTCAGCAACAAAGCGCCGATCATGTCATTACCATGACCGATATTCCTCATTACTTCGCCCTTCGAGGAATAGTCGTAGCGTGTCCGGCGCCATCGTTCGTTCCGATCGCTAGACCATAAGGTCGCCAAGGAGCTATCGCCAACGAGGGCAGTATTTGTAGATCATTGAAAACAAAAACTAAATCTGGTGGCGGCGAGTGGACTCGAACCACTGACCTACGGATTATGAGACCGTCGCTCTAACCACCTGAGCTACGCCGCCACGTTTTATAATCAATAACTTAAAGACATGTTACCAAAGAGTCGTTGCATAGACGTTGCACACTCCGCTACGATTGCCTTGTCGGTAGGGCAAAGGGAGAAGCGATGGCTCGATACCAGAGTGGTCATGTCTTTGAGGCTCACGGTGCGTATCATGTTCGATTTTACGTCACTGAGATTGTAGACGGTCAGCCGAAGAGAGTGCAACGGTCGAAGTGGCTCTGCAAGAAAGACAACAAGCACCACTCAGTGACCTGCAAGGCGGTCAAACAACTCGCTGCGACCGAGATGGAGAAAGTGAACAGCGAGAGCGGAGTGACTCAGCAGGGAGATGTCACTGTCACGGACTTCTGGGAGCAGACCTACCTTCCCCACGTCGAGAAGACGACCAAGCCTTCGACGCTGAGCGGCTACAAAGCCATCTGGCGTCAGAATCTCTCTGCTGTCTTTGCTGGATTCAATCTCCGCGACTACCAGACCCATCATGCGACCCGCTATTTGACATCCCTTGCTGACAAGGGTCTGGGCCCGAAGACAATCGCTCACATCAGGTCCCTTGCGAGTGGGATGTTCAAACACGCATTGCGGCTCAACTACATCTCTGTCAATCCGTGGCGTGACGCTGGGAGCCTGACGCCCGTCAAGAAGGGTGAGGCGACTCACGCTTACACGCTCGAACAGGCTGAGGCTATCAGCAACGCATTGATAGACAACCCGCCTGCTCAAATCGTCTTCTGTCTCGCAGCGTTCCTCGGACTTCGCCCAGGCGAAATCTCTGCGTTGAAGTGGCAAGACGTTGAATGGAGTGACGACGGGATGTCTTGGATTCATATCCGCCGTGCAGCGTGGCGTTCATTCGTCGGCACGACGAAGACCGAGGAAAGTGTCGCCAGTGTCCCGCTCATCGAGCCTGTCAAGTCGATGCTCCTCGCCTGGAAGACGATGACCGCTGGCGAGTGGGTCTTCCCGAACCGAAGCGGGAAGCCTATGCAGATGGAGGGATTTCAGAAGCGGGTCATTGCTCCCGTCCTCGCTGCGTCCGCAACACTGAAGGAAAAGAAAATCGCATGGCACGGACTTTACGCAGGCAGGAGAGCAGCAGCGACTCTGCTCGTTCAGTTGACAGGTAATGCCGTCGCCGCTCAATTCGTCCTGCGTCACAAGAAGCTGACCACGACGACGGCTTTTTACGTCAAGCCTGTTCAGACGGCAGGTGTCGAAGGCATGAAGCTCGTCGAAGAGGCGTTGGCAAGTCGGAAGGCACTCGCTGAAGCGAACGGCAAATAGGAGGAACGATGCTGAAGAAACTCAAACTGGACCTTCTTCAACTGGACTTTCAACCTCCTGAAAATCTTCTCGAAGAAACCGTTGTCGAATACCAAGCAATGCTTCAACACGGTCGGACAGTCCCGCCTATCCTCGTTCGTTTCGATGGGACACGGTATTTCGTTCAGGATGGTTTTCACCGTGTCGAAGCGACACGCCGAGAAGGCCAGAACAGAGATTGATGCCGAAATCCAAACAGGAACTCTTGCTGGCATGGAATCTGAATTCCGAGAAATGTTGAAAGCACTGAAAAGCGAGTTAAGAAAGGACTGTGCTCAAGACGACGCTCATGTTCGTGATACCGCTGAGTCCGACGCTGGCCTTCGCAGGTGTTCACGACGCCTGCCACAGTGACAATCACGACTCCCGCGTCTTTGCCGTCGCGTACACTGGCGCGGTCATCGACCTGAAGTCCGACGAGACGGTTGACGGCAAGAAGGTCTATCAGATGCCTGCGTTGAATTACGAGCAGGCGTTTGGTGAGGTCTGCAAGATCGTTGACGAGCATCCTGAACTCTGGTCTAAGCCGTCACGAGAGGCTGTGATGTTCGCCGTCAATGAACTCTGGAGAAAGCCGAGATAGGATGCTGGATCAGAGAGGCGAAATATGCAATGCACTCGATGTCGCCGCCTGCGATGTTCCTTAGAGAAGCCGTCACGGTCTTCACATGAAACCCATGATTGTAGGGCGAAGCCATTCCGTTAAAAGAATGCTTTGAGAATACTGCCTGATACGCCTCTACGGGTTCGACTTTCTTTGCATGATCCTGCAAGCGGGCTGCGACGTTAATCGCCCGACCGATGTATTCGGGCTGCTCGTTCATCTCCAGTTTCACCAGATCACCAGAATCAATCCCAAACGTAAGACCAACTGCGGGCGGACGGCGTTGCAAGAAATCCTTGATGTAGTCGAAGCCCATGTCAAACCGTATGGACATTTCGTTGAGGAACTCCATCATCAACTTCTTTGTGACTTCCTCAGGAAACAGCAGAATCCAGCCATCGCCGACAAACTTATATATATCGACACCGCTCACAGCGTGCTGCTCTTGCAAAAACTCCTTCAAGGTGATTAGGAGGTTACGCCAGATCGCCAGATTGTCGGTTTGCTTCAAATCCTCCAAGAGTGAGGTAGACGAACGGATGTCCACGACCATCACAACCCTTCGCACTATCGACAGTTCGTCGCTATCTCGTGTCACCGTTGCTCCGTTTCGAGTCCCTGTTACTCGCCGTAGGGTTTGGAAGAAATCAAACAGTTCGTGTAGCAGAGTATTTTCTACCCACGAAGCGATAGCCTCCCGACTCTTCGAGGAAGACACAGTATTCGACGGGACGGGCACCCTTGTTGGTGCGGTTGTAGCAGAAGTCGCTCGGCATGACGCTACTGGCAGAGTAGCCTGTGAGGCTGACAACTTCTTTGACAATGTCTTCACGAGGAATCGGCCTGTTACCATACTTCTGCTGCAATGTTCGTCCGATCTGCTCAACTGCGTCAGGGATGCTCAGATGCTTTGCCATGTTCCGACCTCCTAGGTTCTCGACTTCTGCTCGATTTTCTCCAAGAACGGTTGAAGACTTGCAACCAGTTCATCGAGAGTCAACTTGTCATCTTCGCCGACACCGCCCAGTTCCTTCAACCCTTGCGGATACCGAAGTTCGGAGAAGAACGGATTGAATACCTCAAATCCCCTCTCCAGAGTCGGAACTCCTGAATGCAACGGGAGAAGAAATGTCATCGGCTCTGCGAGGTCAAAGTCGGCTCGTCTTGCTGCGAGTTGTCGTGCCAACGCAACCAGATCATGACCCCATGCACAGTCCATCGCCTGGAGGGCAACCGATGAATCGAGATGCTTGATTTTCTTCGGGTCGAATACAGTGCAGCCCTCACTGATGAGGGCAGCCTTCAAGTACATTTCGAGAGAATGATGACCCAGCGTCGCAGCAGGAAAGATGAGGAGCAAGTTGCGGCTCTCGAAGAGGAGGCTTGAGGCGGTGTAGGCAATGGCAGCAGAGCGTTTCCAGGCTCCAGCATTCCGAGCGTACTTGTCCACCGTCACGGTTCTCCTATTCGTCATACGCCACCACGAGCCGACAGTCTCCGCTACGTCGGCAGATTGCGGAAGATTTTCTCAAGTGCTTTCTGTCCGAATACACCGTCAACGTAAGCAGGCTTCTTCTTGTTGTATTTCGGAATCTGGTGATAGATGTTCCAGAAGGTGTGAATCAGGGCTGCTTCGAGACGCTTCCAGGTCGGCGTTGCCTGTCGTCCCTGACAGGTCACGATGAACACGTCAATCGTTCGGACACCACGGCCTTTTGAACTATAGAAAATCTGGCTTGCCTTATTCACAGCTGAAGCCGCTGGACGACCTGCACCCTTCGCCGTCGTCCCGATGTAGATGACACGAGATCGTAAGCCCGAAGCAGTCTTGTAAGACTTGTTGGCGACGAGAATGTAAGCCATCTTCTTCCTGTCCCACTGCCTGCTTCTCAGCAGCGTCAGGGATGGCTTCTTCGAGACCTTCATTTTCAACTTACGCATACTCCTCCTCGACTGCAAGCACCCGATCCCCCGATTTCCAGATGCAGCGTAGCATGACGGCTGCGAGAATTGGAGACGATTCCGAGGTTCAGCAGATGATGACTTTTCTCGTGTTCGCAATCGGCTGTACAGTGGGTCTCACGGTCGCAGCGTTAATCGCTTGGAGAAGAAAACGTATGCCGGAGACAACAGGTCAGAAATTCAGTTGTGGTTTCCCGGAGGAGTGGGACGATTTTGAGAAGCGGCATCGTGTCTTCCTTGAACGGTTCCCAAACCTCGTCACTGCGCTCAACACTGCATTCATCAGGCGGGCGACACTCTCGGAGCACATTGACAAGTTCGTTTTCTTTTACGGACGACTCTGCTGTGAGGATTTCTTTGAAGTCGGACTGTGTTGCGGCAACGGGTACGGCGCTGCTGCTTTGAAGCTCGTCCGAAGCCTCTACGAAAGAGCCGTCACCCTCCGATACCTGCACGAACACCCAGAGGAGTTGACGGACTTCTGGGACTATCATCACATCGCCTCGTACAAATTTATGGTTCCCGTGGACGAGACGATGGGAAACAAAACCATACCGGACGAGATGCGGGCCAAGTTGAAGACAGATTATGAGAGCGTCAAAGATCGCTTCATGGTGACCGCCTGTGAGAAGTGCGGGACGAAGAGATTGAATCACACTTGGAACAAACTCGATTTCGTGTCGCTATCAAAGAAGACCGGGGTCATCGGCAAACTGATTGTTCCCGGATACTACTGGCCAATGCGTCACGCCCATGCAACTGTCGGGGCGCTGCTGTCGAGGATGAAAGACAACGAGGTTGAGGGATTAGGCTTTGCGCCAACAGCGCAGCGCAAGGAAGCGGACGACGCCCTAATGACATCGCAGAACACCATCATTGATGTATTGAATGTCCAAAACGAGCGATTCAAGATTCCCGGATTGGAGGAACAGATTCAACGGATCATTGACGACTTCGGTGACATGTACGGTAAGCCGAAGACGGACCAACCCACCTGTTCTTCGGCCATGTAGTCACGAGAGTTCCGCTGACTGCAATCACACGGTGCCAGAATTATTTATTGTCTCTCAACAGTTGCGAATCCGACATCTTGTTGGAGAAGTAGATAAATGCGACCGCACTACGGGGAATGAAGATCGCTTTGGAGTCGTTCGGGCCCAAAACGTAGAAGCCTTCGTCCGCTTCATCAATCAATTGAGCAGACACAGTCTTGCTTGGGCTTATAGCGGAATCTTTCGTGAAGCAGATCGTGACATCAACAGGTGCCCCACCACCCCATGACGCTTTGAGATGAGGGTAGTAGTACTGTGCGAACACCATCAGAACCACAAACAGGGCCACTAAAGGCTTCGACCATTCGCCGCCCTCAGTCAGGTTTCGATTTGAGCGTGTCTTCAGTTCGACGAGCGTGACCATAATGACAGAGAAGAACCAGAGGGCGACCGTCTCTAGTCGGAAGATATGCTCTACCAACAACCCCTTTATGGCGAACAAAGCAAAGAACAGCGCCAGCACGAGGGATGCAACTGTGGACACGACGGCAGGAAATCTCTTCGATTGTGCAACGAAGAGCACTAATCCGAAAGACACAAGAATCGCAATGAACCATACCCACCAAAACTTGCGTGGTGAGGACGCAGGTGCGTAATCGGAAAGATTGAACAAAATATAGACAAGGGGAACGCTCAAGCCCAGACAAGCAACCCACACTGTGTACGCATCTTGTGCGACCTTGGTCCACGGGAGAGACCTATACCTCGCTGCAAGCGAGACGGGAATCGCAGCAAAGAAGAAGAACCAAGCACCAGCAGCAAGGACACGTGGACGAAGTGGGCTTACTCCGACAAAGCCGAACTTCGAGTGATACAGGGAAACAATGAGAAAGCCGCTTGCGTACAAAGCGATGGCTAGAGCAGCCACGGCTTTCGAGATGGAGTCTGCCCACGGTGCGAGTGCGGTCAGTTTCTCGCCATCTGGTTGCATCGGCGTCGTTGCAGGAGTCGCCATCACGCCAAGTCTAAATTAGTGCAACACAGTAAGCGTCCACAAAGAACGGCTAATGAGCAGTGATGACTATCGAGGCTCGGGATTCGCTCGGAAGTTGGGCACGCCCAGCGGTCTTATGTAGAGAAGGCACTTTGTGGCGCAAAGTCTTAGAGGATTGCCGATCCTGGACGCCTCCCAGCGAAGAACGACGGTCTCAATGACCATCATGCCGAAATAACGCTCGTGTTTTCAGTCGCTTATAGACACCGTTGCACGGCTGTTGCATGGTCCAGCCGCCTGAATCAACTCCGCAGCAATGCCTGCAAGCGCCGTCAGGACACCAGTCGGATCGCTCCAGGAACGCCGTTTGGGACGCTCCCAGCCCGCTCTTATACGTGCGATCTGGCGGGTAAGGCCACAGCGGGCGGAAAAGGGGTACGCAGAAAATCAGGCCACGGGTCCCCTTCAAAAAGGAGTCTCTAAGCATTCTTCCCGATAGGGCACCGCCGGACACCCCAGCGGACCCGTTCCAGCGTGACCGTATTGGCCTAGCCAAACGCTCAGGACTTCTTTCGGCTGAAGTGCGCCATCAGAAACGGCTCGCCTTGCACGCCCTTAATCTCTCGGTCGTACGTTGTATCGACTTCGAGGATCGCCCCGTCCGTGAAACGCAAGACTATCGAATGGCCCTCATCCGTGTAGTCCCATGACGCAACGGTCTGGCCCACGACCTGTTCTAACGCCGCTTTCGTGCGCTGCTCAATTGGCTTGTCATGGGCCATGCGGCGATTCTACGCCATTTTCACGGGTCCCTTTCTGGCCCGATCTTATACCCAGGCCGCTGTCGTTTGGGTCCCATCTGCGGGTCCTGCGTCGGCGGGAACATGGCATATGCCCCCATCGACGAGTAGACTCCAACGGTAGAACATCCGATGAAAACCGATTCTCGCAGCCTGTTTCACGCAGTAGAACGTCGTCGATTTGGGCGTTCGACTTGCTTCCTCTGCGGACGGCGACTCACGGCGACGGAATCGCACCGACGAGCACGTCTTTCCGAAGTGGGTCCAAAAGCGATTCTCACTCTGGGACCAGAAGCTCACTCTTCTAAACGGCACTCAAATTCCGTACAGAAGTCTGACGATTCCGTGTTGCAAGACTTGCACCGGGAAACATCTCAGCCTTATCGAGGATGCATTCAAGAGAGCAACACTCAAGGGTCACAAAGCTGTCGCAGCTCTTGACCCGCTCATTCTCTTCCTGTGGCTCGGAAAGATATTCTACGGACTGCTCTACAAAGAGTTGTTCTTGGTCAGAGACAGAAAGTCAGGGTGCAAGACGGCGATTACCGACAAACGTCTACTGAAAGCGTTCTCTCTGCATCACCTGTTCTTGCAGGCAGCACGTCTCCCCTTCAGTTTTCAAGCGGCGATCCCAGCATCTATCTTCGTGTTCAAAATAGACGCACCGAATGACAAAAGATTTCAATGGGACTTCCGTGACTCGCTACACATGATGACTGTTGCGTGCAGGATTGGAGAAGTCGGACTTCTCGCTGCGTTGCAAGATGGAGGGGCACAGCGTGATTCAAGAGATGTCTTTTGGAGACGCTATCAGAAATACAGACTCCATCCGCTTCACTTCACGGAACTCAGTGCTGCATTTTTCTACTCTGCTTCCCTCGTTAATCGAGTGCCGAAGTTCCTGATATTTGAATCCGTGCCTGTCCAAGTCGTGCAGAACCCACTTCAGGGTTTATCGACGAAGCCGATTTTCGACGACTGGAACCAAGAGACATTCGCAAGGTTGCTCTCATGGATGACGGGGCTTTCACTCGAACAGGTCTTCACTCCGCCGAGAGGTGTTATTTCTTGGCTGCACGACTCCAAGGGTCGCATTCATCTGCATCCTGTAGATGGACCAGACAGCGGGCGATTCAGTTGAGTGAGCATTTCCCCGCCGCTGGATTAGCTGGCAGGCTCAAGGAAGCATTTCCCGTCCTAAGACCTGAAGTGTTTCCCAAACCCCATACGAGGGAAACGAGGAAACGCTTCAGACAGAGAGCCAGGGAGTGTGTTTATATATCTTCTTATATATATAAAAACAAAGGATTGTTTCCCGATGGGAAACGGTCACTGGGAAGCGTTTCCCTGTTTCCCAGATGTTTCTTGTACAGGGTTATGGGAACAGCTTCCCTAATCCACGGCTGGGGAAACGCTCGGTCGGAATCGTATACATCGTAGATTCGCAACACATCGCGCGACACCGTGACAATCTACATTGTAACAAAGCGCGTCGGACCAGCATAAACATTGGTCGAAACGCATCTTTTCCATTGACCGCGTGTCGAATCCGAGCTAAGATAGACTTAGCTCGAAATTAGTTCGGTCTGCTCGAATCCGTGAGCAGGTCGTGACACGAAGATAGGCGGCGAGGCTGACTCCACAGCGTACTCGTTAAGCAGGAACCAAGGGAACGAGAACGCCTGCATCCCTTGGGTCACTCCGTAAAGCGACACCCAAACATTTGTGACAGGCGTTCTCCCGCTCACTGAGCGAAGGGGGAACTATGACCATTTACAGCGCAGCGATGCTCATCGAGATTGCCCGCAAGAAGAAGTCTCAAACAGTTCAGCCGCAGTCGCCAGCCCAAGCTAGTGCGTCCGCAGCAAAGCCCGACCTCGCTTTTGCAACAACAGAGAGTCGCTAGTCGGCACAGTCACGCCCAGCAAGACCAAAGGAAAGGACACACGCATGAATATTTTGACTCCGCAAGACCTCGCCGCATCCTCGTCCACTCCAGACCATAGCGTCTGGATTGTCGAACAATTGCTCCGCACCAATCGTAAACGCATCAGTCTTCTGTGTGGTTCGCCCCACGCAGGAAAGAGCACTGTCGCTCGTCAACTCGCTATCGCAGTCGCCCAGGGGAAGCCATTCCTCGGACGGGAGACGCTGAAATCGAAAGTCGCTTATTGGCAGAGCGAGGAGACGACTGAAGACGCTGCTGAGGATTTCGCAAAAAGCGGCATGACGCAGGACGACCCGCTTGTCATTCTCCATCCATCCCCAGGCGATAACAATCTTAAGGAACTCGACAAAGTTCTCTCCGAAGACAGCGACCCTAACGGGGACATCCGTCTCGTTATCCTCGAAACGCTCGATGACTTCCTTCAGATGGACGACCTCTCTGATAACCCATCCGCCCGTCGTGCCTTTGAGAAGTTCGACAACGAAGTCGTCTCCAAGCACAAAGGAGTCATGTTTATAGCAATCCACCATTTCAAAAAGAGCGACGAGCAGCATGGGTCGTCGTTGGCAAAGATTCTCGGAGCAACGGTCATTGCAGGCAAGACCGACTGCAAGATTTATCTCAGGCAGGTCGGTGAGGGGGACGGACGGCGGATTGTCTCTGCACAAACTCGAAAGGGCATTCCAATTGAGCCGACCTATCTCGACTTCGACGAAGCAACCCAGACATCAACGCTCGGACAAACGCTGGCAGACGAGAGAGCGGACGCAAAGAAGATGTCCCTATCGTTGACTCACGCCGAACTCCGCAATCGCTGCATTGAAGTTGTCGCCACGAATCCAGGTCTGACGCAGAGAGCGGCGTGCGAGAAAGTCGGCGGGAAGACAAAGTCAGCAAACGACATGCTGAAAGCGTTGATTGACGGTGGAGTCATCGTTCCGCAACTGGGTGGAGCAACGAAGACTGCAAATCTGCTCTACCTCAAAGGAAAGGAACCATCACAGGCTCCTGTTATCCCGTGGGACCAACTCCCAGTTTGCAAGGGATGCAACATCAACAAAGTTGCTGGCAATGCGTTCAATCCCGAGTGGGGAGCAGGCTTCTGCTCGACCGCGTGCTTCGGAAAGGAGGTCCCATGCGTCAATTAGTTCAACTGTGGAAGACGATGCTAGGCACACCGCCTGCTGATGAGCAATTTGCGGTATGGGCTGCACTGCACACGCCCGAAGTCGTTCGCAAAGCGATTCTTACAACAGCGGCGAAAGACTTGAGTCTCGGTAAGACGATGACGCTCGATTACAAGACTCGTTTTGCCAGCAAGGTAATGCTTGTCCAATCCGAACGAAACACGAGCAACGCACTCAACAGGCAGCGATTGGGTCAAGAGTTCGAGGGACAGGTGCAGCGATGACTGAGACGACCTTGAAGCGAAGGGTTGGGCGTCCGCCCCTTCCACCCGCACCTCAGAACGCAGGCGATTGTCGGACGCTCATCGCCCAGGAAACGGTGAAGACCAAACCGAGGGAGCGGACACTTCGGTATCTCTACAAACTGCTTAGAGCGTTTGAACGTGCGGATGTTCAGGCAGCAGCGGAGTCGAAGAACCGATTGCTCGACGAAGCGAATCGGCTGAAGACGGCGGAACTCGAACTAAAGCGGGCTGAGTATCAGCGACGAATGTCACTCGGTCCACTCGGGGTCCGCAATCTGCAACGAGAGAACGGACGCCTGAAAGAAAGAGTCACCGAGGTTGAGACGGAACTGGAGAACACACGAAAGGAGGTCGCATGAACAACACACGCAGTGACGATTCAATATTGACGATGGGACGAGGCGGCAGAGATTTTGAAGATGACTGAACGCCAAGTCTATGAACTGACTCGCCGACGTTCGCAGGAACGTCGGGATGTTCCATTCCCGATGTTCGCGATTCACAGCAAAGCGCTGCGTGTTCGTCGGTCTGACCTCATGGCGTGGATTGACACGCTAGCAAAGCGAGGGCGTACTACGTCAGGAGTCAAATCTGAGAATCGGGGTCTCCGTGCATGACCAGACCTCAACATATTTCGCTGCGACACAGTACGCCTGCGAAGTCCTTGGTGACGAAACTGCGGCGCGGTACTTCCCCCGCCTGCATCAGCTAAGTCGGTACAACTCGCCGGATGAGTTGCAAGCAATCATTGATAGTTGGCGTCCCGCTTCACACCCGACCGCCCCGCCTACACCCGCACCCGGATTATGGTTGCCGGGGTCTGCTTGGGGCGATGCCGTCCGTGTTGAATGCGACGGGGGAATTTTCTGGAAACTGAAATGTGCGTGTGGCAAGGTTTTCAAACTTTCAACGAACGACACTGTCCCTGAATCTAAACGAAAGTGTTCAGCTTGTCTCCTTGCAGATGGAGGGTCGGAAGCCAGACGCCAGATTATTTTCAAATTGGAATCGACCAGTCGCGTGGTCCTTGCGTGGCATCGTGACTTTGAAAAATTGGTTTGGCAGCGAGTCCACAAAGCACTCCGTCAGCAGGATATCGAAGACAGTGAGTTCGCCCGTGAATTGAACGCATTGTGCTGGGTCCAGATTACTGAGAAAGCGGCACGATACCAAGACCGGGGGTTCAAGCCCTCCGCGTGGCTGGGTCGTGTCGCAGACAATTGCATGAAGGACTTCTTCAGAGTCACAGGCAACCGTGAACGCCTAGCTCCGACCATCCCTCTGGTTTCAGAAGATGGGCGGGACGCGGCTGCTCCACCGACGAAGGCCGAAGAGAGGTTGCCTGCGAAGGCCGGACGGCCTGAAGGGGCCAACCCTCACGACAAGGCGTTGAACTCCAAGCAGTCCAGTTGGGACACAAAGCAAGGTTGGAACGGCTAGGGTCTGCAATCCCGAAGGGCGAAAAGCCCACTCGTTTAATAAGTGACCCGATTTTGGGTTAGACATCATTCATCGTCGCCGCCCGCCGCTGTAACGCCAGTCGTTCGGTGTCCCTTTGTAACGGTCGCCGGGGAATGTACGGAGTAAACGGTGTAAACAAAATCGACATTCGGGTGGAGCAATCATAAACAACCAAGGAGGAGGAAGCATGAAAGATTCAACAACTATTGATTGGTACGCTGTAATCGAAGCATTTCGGAAACTGAGCGACCAAGTTGCTGTGTTAACTGAACATCTTGCGCGAGTTCAGGATGCTGAGCGGCTAACTTCGCAGTCAAGTCTGACAGACGAACCAACAGCCCGCCCATCTCTTGCAGAATAGTGTAAATCTTGTCATCGCTCATAACGACCTCTTACGCATTGTCGCAACAAATCGTGGCTAAGTCACGGGCAAAGGAAACGGGAGACCATTGAGTCAACAAAGAGATGGAGCCCACCTACGGCCCGGACGTAAGGGGCCAAGGCTCACGCTTTCAGATTGGAGCCATGAATGGAACTCAACGATTCAACACTGTCCTTCGTCCGCAAGACGTTGGAGGAAACAACGCGCCTCGCCATTCTTCGGTTGAAGACGATGCTGTATTGCCACGAGTGCAGGACCGTCAATCCGGTGACCGATGTCTTCTCAAACAAAGAATGCCTCTTGGAATGCGGGCACCGTCGAAGTATTTTCACAGACCCAGAGGCGGTCACCCGATTCAAGACGGCAGAGGCGAGTCAACGGAAACGGGCGGAAGTCGGAAAGAGCAAAGCAAATCAGTGGGTACATGTGTACGAAGAACCTTTAGGAGGGAACAATGTCATCGGTGCGTGAAAGGTTGCGTGCGGCAGAAAAACCCGAAGAGGTTTCGGTTTCCACCAGACCAAGGACGACGTTGGTTGTCGGGAACGCACCAACGTCATCGACGCGTGACCGAGCAGACCGTGCAGCGTCGGATGCAGCGGGCGACCCAGTAGTTCGCAACAAAGCCACGCAAGCGAGAGGGTTGACAGAATCGGCCCACTACAACCAGTCACTCCGCTCAAGATTGGAGCGTGAGGAGTTCGTTCGTCGTCATCAAGCGAATCCAGAACCCGAATCGCGGCAAGAACTCTCTGCAAGAGTAAACGCAGCGATGGAAGAGAACATCCGTCTACATAATGCGGCACTGGCACGCGAACGAGCAGAGGAAGCCGCCGCGATTGCCAGCGGTAGGCTGATTCGATTATAGGAGGATTTGAAATGAAACGTAGGAAAGCAAAGTTATCAATTTTCGATATTGGGCGTCTACCTTTAAGCCAGCCTGTCATAAAAGAGCCGCTGTTCCGCAGTTGGAAGCAGCTCGAACAGGAAGAACGTTTGGAGCAAACCCGCATCAAGGCGGAGCAAGTAGCCGCTGAAGCCAGAGCGAAAGCCGAAGCCGAGCGTCCGATTAAAGCACTGGAGTCTGAGTTCAACAAAAGTCTTCGCGAGTTGCGAGCTATCCAGCGGGAAACATTGTTCACCCGACCCTCTGACGAGTTGTCTAGCCGCTGTGCGAAACGTCCAGCGCAGACCGAAGGTACGGCTGACGAAATTGCGCAGCGGGTACTCGCCGCCGCACGCGGAGGAATCAAAGTCAATCTGACAGAGTCGGGAAGAGAAAAAGTTCTCACAGTCATCAGAGCGAATCCTGAACTCGATACGACGGACGCTTTGACGTGGGCGGAAGTATACTCGCACATCACGGAATGCGGGGCGTGGTCACCAGAAGATGGCGTCCCCGCTGAGCAACCTCACCCTCAGCCTCAGACCCCACAGCCTGTCGCTCCAGAGGAGTCCTTCGACGCTCTCCTAGAGCGGACATCAACCGAATCACGAGCGGCTAGACCTCTGTTGCTTGCGGCCTTGGAGAAAGAGCACAACAGGGAAGCAATCCCCCTATTCCATGAGTGGGTGAGGCATCTTTCTAGCGACTACGGATTCACTCTCAGTCAGGAAGACGCGAAGTACATCCTTGAGGTTATGTTTCCACAAAATAATTGGTCATTCCTCCGAGCAGATAATTTTAACCTCGCTCGTCGTGCGATGGTTGCTCAGTACAGGTGGCCGTCTTCGATGTTGACCGAAGTCGAACGACTGACCAAAGAGTTAGAAGACATCCCGTCAACGGACTACTTCCGTTATCGCGAAGCGAAGCAACGGCTTTTCAACGCCGAGGCAGCGGAGCGCGGGCAAAGTCAGTAGCGGTATAGACAGATAATCGCATTCGAGGCAGCGGGACGGCCATCCGCGCTGAAGGGGCGGGTGCTAGTCACATTCGGCCCGCTCTCGACTTTCACAAACGACATTGAGACCCAGCGGCCCGTTCCCTTCAAGCGGATGGTCGCTGCCGTGGGCGAGGGAGACCACAAATCACATCGGCCCCCGATTTCAGATGCACAGTACGACTCAAAAGGAACAACCATGAATGCCTTCGACACTATGGCTCAGCAAGACCAGCAAGCACCGCAAACCCAGCAGTCTAACCAACCCGCCCAAACTTCACCCCAGACCCCGGCACCCGCAGTCGCTACGCTCCCGCAGGGAGTGGCTCTGGCGGGCAACGCGTTTGACCAGATGGCATTGCAATCTGCTCAGCAGTCTGCTCAGCAGTCGCAGCCTGCCGAGCCGGGGACGCCAGAGGAACAAGCATTCTTGAAGGCACACCCTGACCATGTCTATTTGAAGGCTGACCCGAAGTTCCCTAACCGCCCTGAAGGGATTTATCCCACGGGTAAAGGAAACGAATGGCGGAAAGACCCTTCATATTCTCAAGAACCTGTTGACCCTGAGATGCTGAAGCACACGGTGGAATACGGCGTCGGTTCAGCAGCGGCGACAGGTTTGGCAACAGTACCAGCAGCAGTAGCAGCAACAGCAGCCGCATTTCCGAACGTCCTGCCACACACGATTGAAGGAGTCAAAGCAATCGGCGCGTGGGCGAACAAGAACCCGTTTACGGCATGGATGATTTTCAACGCGCTGAAAGAATACATACCGGGAGCAAAGAAGGCGATAGGGTTTATCAAGGGTGCTCCGACTGGGGAATAAGAGTCAGAGCGAATGACTCTTGCAGATCGGAGGAGCAATGAACATCAAGATTGATTATGCGGCGAGGGTCGGAGTCATCACACTCGACAAGGGCGAAGACCTTGACGTGCAACATCTCGATATTGCTGTGCGTCATGTCGATGACGACCCAGCAGGCATCTGGAATGTCGAACTCATCCTCGAACCACGAGCTATGAATCATCACGTCGATGCACTTCGTGACCGCAGATTCGAGATTGCGGGCAACTTGAGCGTCGGTAATGTCACGTTCATCCGAATGCGGAAATTCCTTCGTCGTTCTAGTGACGGCTGGGCTGCGTTCACCAACCCACTCGCTATGACTCCAACGCCGATTCCACCGAGCGATACCGAGAGAAGAGCCGTCGAAGAAATGTTGCGACGGTTGGGGCGCAGACCAGAGCAAACGGAGGAGCAGTGAGCGGCGCACAGAAGACTAGTCCAGCAACACCGCCCGTACGTCGTAAATCGTCGAATGTGCGAAGCACGAAGGCTCGTCGAGATTTGCAGGCGACAATCGCCCAGATTGACACTCTGCTCCCTGCACTTGCTGACAAGCCGTCGAAGCAGGCTGACATCCTGTGTGAGAAAGCGTCTGCAATCAAGACTCTTATCACTCTCGAAGCCGAGGAACGGGAAACCGAGCAGGAGATCCGAATCAAGGAACTCGAAGCAGGACATGAAGCAGACAGCTGTCGCATTGCAGAACTCGAACAGCAGAATCGAGGGTTGCAGGTCGCTGCATCGATGCGTGAAGTCGTCACCGTATCGGACCCGAACCACGCTGCCGTCAAGGAGGAGCGAGACGCATTAGAAAGCATTGTCACTCTCTTCGCAGGGGTACTGACGGAAGACATCAAAGCAGAGACCGCAGTGAGGGTTACGTCGTGCAGTCCTCGTGCTGTAAAGTCTTTCTGCCGATTAGCTCACATTGATTACGGAGCACTCCTTCGATACACGACTCTCGCAGAGCCAGAACTCCGACGATTGCAGACCGCACGAGATTCAAACGGTGTCATTGTGAGGGCGGTTTTGGCGGTCAAGTATCCCGCACCTGCGAAACTTCAGGAACCCGCCGTGCTCATCCCAGACACACGGTCGGGAGATGAAAAGCTCCGCGATGCTAAGGCATCGGTTCGCTGCGGTCTGTGATCCACCAGGCCCGTGGGTGGAATGATAGTGAGGAACACCTTCTCATCCACTTTCATAAAGCGAAATCGGCTAAAACATCTGAAAACAAGCACTTAATTGGCTGGTACACAAGGAGTTAATCGTGTATGATTTTAGGTGCTCTCCCACCCAACAGCGCTGGGTGTTCTATTGTGCAAAAATACCGTATCCACGGGACACGGGCCAGCGTCAAACAGGCATACAGTCAAATTGAGAGACACGTTCAGGACCCATCCGACCCACGACTTCGGTAAGAGTCTGTGTGCATGTGGTAATCTGTTGCGTTTTCGCGGAGTTTGAAAAAATGGACGTTCGCAAAGCCAAGTCGAAGGCAGTCCGAGCGGCATCGGAGGAAATAATGGAATTCGTTGAAGAACCACTTTCGTATGAAGAGGCGCGTAGAGGTGTGCTGAAGTTTGAGCACACCCACAAGACTCTCAGTGAGGCGGTCTTCTCAGGACGTTGCGAACCACATCTTCACATCAGCTCGGACGCCCTGTTCGAGTGGAAGAGCTACTATGACTTTGTGTGCGAGTATGAACGCAGGCTCGGTGCTGTGCTCACTGAAACACCGTCGTTGAAGGACGTAGAATACAGGTCGTCCCACGCCGCGCGTGAAGCACACCCACGCACTTCGGAGCAGCGAAAGCAAGCGTCGTTATGCGTAGCTGCCTGACCGTTTATGTTCAAGAACGCGAAGTATGGATTATGGCGAGTTCAGAACGTCGCTTCAACGGCTGAAGAACCAATTCAAAACGACACCTGGCCTGACGTGGGGAAAACCTCACCTCAGGCCAAAGCCTGACCCCTTCGGCGGAATGCTCGGATGGGTTTCAACGTTGGTGTTGAAGCTCGACTCATCAGAGGATTTCATCAGAGTCAAGGAAGACTGGAAGGCTTCAGCGACAACATTTGTCCGCTCTTTTTTTTCGTATCATTATGGTCCGTACGAACCAAGATGGGAACTTGAATCGGTCGAGTGCAAGAAAGTCACGGTGCGCGTAGATGGAATCAACTATTCTGGTCGGGGATTTCACATTCACGATGGTTCAAAAGATAATCGTATTTATCAGGACCAGCTAGAAGCGCCCGATTTGTCCAAGGCGGACATGCAGGGCTTCATTAAGAGCGTGTTGGCAATGAGGTACGGCAAATCTCTTGAAGAGGCTTTCGGACTGAAATTCAAATGAGCAATCTTCAGTCCACGACCGAGTATTTCTTGGGGGAGGGTAAAGCGAATCTCCAAGAATGCATCCGTCTTTCCTTTTCACGCGCACTTCACGCGGGCGTACGGACGATCATCATTTTCACGGTGAATGGAGACGGAATCGAGATAGCTTGCAAGGAATTTCTAAATGACCCTCAGTACCATAATCAGCGGGTCATAGGTGTTTCCTTTCCCTTCGGGGCGATTGATCCTTCCGTGCTTGCGCTTTCCGAAGAACGCTCCGCACTCTTTGGGAAATTTGGTATTCCACTGCTACGAGCAGCCAGCCCGATAGATGACCTTCCAACGCCCAATCGCCCAGTCAGCATCGTCAGGAAGACCTTAGAGATTTTTTCTGGTGGTACTGCTTTGTGCGTATGGGGAATTTTAGTTGCTTCCGACGCTGGATTGGTTCCTTTCGGTGAGCACGTGATTGGATGCTGCGCGGATACGGCTATTCTTGCAAAAGCGACGCCAACAGCTCAATTCTTGTCTTCGTTCGCGGTTCGAGAGATCATCTGCAAGCCGCTGATCCATGATCTTTCAAAAGGTGAATCGCTGCCTGAAGAGATAAATATGGAAGTTCTGGTGAAGAACAAAACTACGTCGAAAGAGATCGCGGATCAACCGAGGTTGGTAGCAGCACCAGAACCACAAAGCAAAACTCCCATCGCATAATTCGTTGCTTTGTCGGGAACCCGACTGTCCAAATCGTCGATTTGTTCCCTCCCAAATGATTGTCTTGGCTCTCAGCGGCCCCTACATCCTCCTGTTCGGCGTATCTCGTCCAGAGTGCTGGCGGTTCATTTCGGCTCGAAGAGGGACAGAGTGTCACCCTTGCTGGACGAGACAACTAGGAATCCCTCAAACTTGTCGGCGGATTCCTCGTCTCGAAAATCACCGTACTCGAAGACGCAATCGGAAAGTCGGAACTTGATTTGGTCTGCTCGGTCGTCCTTTCCGACCAACAGATGCGGACCACTCCCGTCAACGGAAACACGCATCGCTCCTGTCACTCTGGCGACTGACCGTGAGGGCGTCACGAATACCGCAAGCACAGGTGTTTGTTCTTCCTCGTACTTTCCGAGCAAGACCAGGGCGTCGTCTTGAGTGACCTTCATTGACTCTTTCTCTCCCGCCGTCTCCGTGCTTTCTGAGCACGAGCCATCTTCGCTCTTGCCGCCGCTGAGAATCTTCTTTTGCGGCTCCCCGTCTTCGCTTCGACCCCGTTCAATGCTTCTATCGCCTGTGTCAACCGTTCGACCTGTGCGGCTGCCTTCTGACGCTCGTCCCGTAACTGCTTGATGAGTCCCGTGATTGTCATGGGTCCGAGTATACAATTCCACAGATTCGGGACCGCAGAATCACCTCGGTTCAGCAAGAACCCAAACAGTCAGTTGACACACGGCAAGAGCCAGACTAGCGTTGCGGCTGAGGGGTAGGAGGAGTGTCTTGTTCCGCCCTAAGTGCAGGGACGTACTATCTCGTCTTCAATAACAAATTCTCGCTGCTGAGTCGGAAGACTCTTCGTGTCGATGCCGCTCTGACGTACTACCGATAGTCAACGGAGAGAAAGGTGCAGCATGAAAAGCTACGTTTCGCAACTGGTCATCCTGTTCGCCGTCTGCGTGGTCTTAAGCAGTTTAAGCGGAGTTGCGAAGGACAAACATCTTCCTTTGCCACCACAGGTCATGACAGCAAAAACCGTTTACATCGACAATCAAAGTGGCGTTGCGAGGTTGGGCGACAGATGTTATACGGAGCTTGCGAAATGGGGGCGATTTCAGGTCGTTCAGGACCGCAAACAAGCCGACCTAATCCTCTTACTTTCTGCTCGTGAATACAATCGTGGTTACGTCACGAGTGGCGGGAGCACAACGGGCACGATTAACACGAGTGGGAACGTTGACAGCACGACTATCGGAAATCAAACGACGGGAACGGTGGACTCTACGGGGACCATCAACACCACCACTGAGCCAGCTTATACCCAACCCGTCACGGTCGGCTATACCTTTATGACAGTCATCGACCCCAAGACGGGAGAAAGCCTTTGGAGCGATTCCAAGCGATGGGGCAATCTGTATACAGGTTTCCACAGTGCAACCAAAGGTCTGGTCGATGACCTCATGAAACGAATCAAGGAAGGTTCGACAACACCGTGATGGTCAGCGGGGTCCTTGTCGCCGTCACTCAAGTCCGACTCTACACCAAAGAAACAGCAAAAGCTGACGGTTCTTTTTCATGTCGTCCCAGGGCTGCGAGCCGTTGCATATTCGTTGCATCGTCAGTCCCGACCACGCCCGAATGCCGTCTTTTTGGGGATTTCAGGGGATGCTAACCCATTGGAAACACAGCACCCCGTGGAAAATCGCGTCGATTATGAGACCGTCGCTCTAACCACCTGAGCTACGCCGCCACGGTGCAGACCGTTTTTTTATTTTCGCATATCTTCCGGTCGCTTCCAGGACGCCATTTCGTGGCGTTCTTCGGGCGTTTCAACTCCCCTTTTTGTTTGACCATTTCGGCTTTCTCGTCTGATCGGGTCAATATATACTACTATATATACTGTGAGACATACGAAAACTGTTGCATCCGCGGGCATTAAGCGAGTACTGGTGCCGTTTCCCGAGAATTTGCTGCGCCAGACCGATGAGGCCGCAAGGCAACTTTCTACCAATCGGAGCAAATTGATTCGCACCGCCGTCCAATTCTTTCTGGAACGAAGAAAGATGGCGCAACTCGCAAAAGACCTGGCGGCAGGTTATGCCGCGAACGCTGATTTCGACCGCCAAGTCGCTGAAGAATTCGCTCATTTGGATGCGGACAATCTCTAATGCCCGGCAAAGTAATGCGCGGTACCGTAGTCGACGTCAATCTCGATCCAACCGTAGGTCATGAGATCCGGAAAACCCGCCGCTGCGCTGTCATTCAAAACGACATTGGGAACCGGCATTCCCCCATCACGATAGTCGCGCCTCTGTGGGGGGCGGAGCATTGCAAGCCCGTTTATCCGGTGATGGCCTTTGTGCCCAAGGGCGACGGCGGCACAACAAAAGATTCCTACGTATTGTGCAATCAGATACGGTCGGTCGACGAAGCGCGCCTTGGTACAATCCACGGAAAGCTGACCAGGCAAACCATGCGAAGGATTGATGACGCGCTCAGGATCAGCCTGGCACTCTGAGTTTCCATGAAAGCGATTGCCGTCATTCCCGCGCGGCTGGCTTCCACCCGCCTGCCGCGAAAGATGTTGCGCGAGATCAACGGCCAGCCGCTGATTGGCCTCGTTTACGCCGCGGTACGTTCTTCTCCCTTGCTGGACGACGTTATCGTTGCCACCGACTCAGAGGAAATTCTGCAGGCCTGCCGGGAAAACGGCTGGAAGGCGCAGATGACCTCCGCCGCACATCGCAGCGGCACCGAGCGAGTACATGAAGTGTCGAATTCCGTCGCGGCTGGCGTTTACGAGGTTTACATAAACGTCCAGGGCGATGAGCCCCTGACACGGGCCGAGCACATCGCCACGTTGCTTGCTGTGATGAAGAATTCTGGCGCGCAAGTGGGCACGGTGAAGACTGCTTGTGTCCCGGCGGATATCAACAATCCCAATGCCGTGAAAGTCGTTACAGATGCCGCTGGCCGCGCCCTATACTTCTCGCGCGCGACCATCCCTCACGATCGCGACGGAACCGGTCCCCGCTATTTCAAGCACCTGGGGCTGTATGCATATCGCAAACCGGCGCTGGATAGATTTGTTGCCTTGCCTGAATCGGCGCTGGAGCGCAGCGAGCGCTTGGAGCAGTTACGCTTCCTGGAGAATGGTATTGCGATTCATGTGGGTGAAACACCGTATGACACGGTGGGAGTGGACACCGAAGACGACCTGCGGCGAGTGGAAGCAATCCTTAGGAGCCAAAGATCGCGAATTCCTAACGCGCGGCCGGCTGCGCCTTAGCCCATGCTTCCGCCGCTTCCACCCGGCGCGCAATCGATGGGTGCGAGTGTAAGAACCATTCGACGAATCTGGAAGGCGTTCGTTCCGCGAGGTTTTGATCCGCCAGCTTATTCATCGCCGAAATGAAGGGCCCAACGCTGGGGACGTTCTGAAAAGCGTAGCGATCGGCCTGGCGCTCGTTGTAGCGGGAGTAGGCATTCAGCGCGGGCATGAGCAGGAGCGAGAGCACGGTCGAAACCAGCACAAGTAGCGGAAGATTCGCGAAGTCCGAAAGCGTTTCAAACATGTGTAGACGATCGGTGGCGTAGCGCAGCACGAAGTTGGCCGCCCAGAAGCCGGCAAATGTGGTCGCCGCCTGTACCCCAATGCTTTTCAAAATGTGTTTGTGGACGTGGTGCCCCAACTCATGCGCGAGTACCGCTTCAATTTCGTCCGGGGAATAGCTCTCCAGTAGGGTATCGGCCAGGATAATACGCCGCGTGCTGCCCAGACCGGTGAGGGCGGCATTGGCCTTCTTGCTCTTTTCCGACAGTATCCACTTGTAGACGCCGCGCACCCGCGTCCCCGCCCGCTCACCCAGCCGTATTAGCCGGCCTTTCAGTTCGTCGTCTTCCAGCGGCTCAAACTTGTAAAAAATGGGAAACAAAACCACCGGGGCAAGCTGCGCCAGCAGCACCACCAATCCCAGGAAGGTTGCCCACGCAATCAACCACCATTCTTGCGGCGCCTGCCGGATGATGAAGTACAAAAGCTCGACCACGATCCCCGCCAGCACCGCGCCCAACAGGAAACCCTTGATTTCGTCCCAGATCCAGGCTCCAAGTCTTTGGTTGGAAAGCTGAAACCGGTGCTCCAGGCGGAAACCGTAGTAGTCGAGCCCCAGCCCCAGCAACTTGCCAATCGTCAGCAGGATCAGCACATACAGAAATACCGCCAGCGCATAATGCTGGAACGCGACGCGGTAAGCGAAGTCGCGTATCGCCCGATTCCAATTCGTAACCAGCAGCGCCAACAACAGGCTCAGCCCGAACACAAAGTCGGCAATGCCCAGCCAGCGCCGTATGCGATTGTAGCGTTGGGCATTGGGCGAGTCTGCCGGAGGAACGACGATCGTCTGTGTGGCATTCACCTGCAAATCCTGCGGTGGTTCGATGTTTGTGGGTGTTAAACTCATTTATGGCAATCGTTGATTATCTTATGGCAAAGCCATGTACTGCGAGACCTAAAAGGACAATGACCTGTGGTCGCAGGTATTGTAAAGTTATCTTGTTCCCGGCTTACCCCTTCGCCATCGTTTCTCCACTGGCAAGAATTTCATTTACTAGTTCGGGCGACGCCGCTTCCGCGTAAACCCGCAGCAGCGGCTCGGTTCCGGAGGCTCGGAAGAGTATCCACGCTTCAGCCCCGTTGCCCTCGGTGGGCGCATCCAGAAAGAACTTGATTCCATCCAGGTTTTCTTTCTTGAGAACTGCATAACGCCCCAGCCGCTGGGTTGCATCCGAACGGGCAAGCTGGATCGCCTGCTGTTTCACCTCCTCAGAAATATGGAGATCCCGGCGACCGTAATAGTGTGCCCCATATTCTCGCTGAAGATCGGCCACCAACTGACCCAGTGGCTTGCCTTCCTCCGCCATAACATTTGCCATCAGCAGCGAATTGAGAATGCCGTCGCGCTCCGGCAAAAACCGTCCGTAGCCCAGGCCGCCCGATTCCTCGCCACCCATGGCGATTTCGCGATCCATCATCAGATCGGCGATGTACTTAAAGCCAATGGGACACTCGTTCACTTTGCGGCCGTACTTGGCACAGATTCGATCCACCATGCGAGTCGTGTTGAAGGCGCGGACCACTTCGCCCGGCCATTTCTTGCGCTCCAGCACCCAGCGCAGCAGGACGCAGAAAATCTTGTGCGAGTCCACGAAGCTGCCATCTTCGGCCACGGCCCCGATGCGGTCCGCATCGCCGTCGGTGGCAAAACCGGCATGGCAGCGCTCTTTCACCACGGTCTCCTGCAACTCCGCTATGTGCGGTTCGATCGGTTCCGGGTTGATTCCGGGAAACAGCGGATTCAACTCCTGGCGGATGGAAACGTATTGGATGCCATGGTCGGCGAAAATCTGAGTCAGCATGCCGCGGCCGGAGCCATACATCGCATCCACCGCGAACTTGAACCTGGCGTTGGCAATGAGCGGCAGGTCTGCGAATCCACAGATGGCCCGCGTGTAGGCGCGTTTGAGATCCACCTCGTCTACAGTTGCGTTCCCGCCGTTGGGCATCGCGCCGGCGCCGACTTCCTCCTCAATCACCTTCATGATCGCCGGCGTCGCCGATCCACCGAACTTTGCCTTGAATTTCACCCCATTCCAGTTCCAAGGGTTATGACTCGAGGTGATGACGACTCCGCCGGCCGCTTGGGCGTGCTTTACTCCGAGCGAAATGGCAGGAGTGGGAGTGAAATCGTTGGCCAGCTTAACCGGGATCCCGGCACCAGCAAGGACTTCCGAGGCCACACGCGCCGCAGATTGCGAAGCAAAACGCGTGTCGTAGCCGATAACCACGCCGCGCTGAGCGTCTTCATGCTTCAGAACGTAGGCAGCGATGGCGCCGGCAACCTTGCGAACATTATCAAAGGTGAAATCGTCCGCGATCACTCCGCGCCACCCGTCGGTACCGAATTTGATGGACCGGGCGTTCGTCATTCCTCAAACCAGCTTGTGCAGTTTCTTCTCATCCAGGTACTTCACCACTTTTCCCACGTCCTGCGCCTGGTCGCGTGTGGTGATCAGTAGCGCGTCCCCGGTCTCGACCACTACCAGATTGCTCACTCCCACCGCGGCCACAAATTTCCCCGGCGCGTGAATATAGTTTCCCACGGCATTTAAAGTGAAGATGCCTGCGCTTGAGATCAAGTTGCTCGCGGGATCGTGACGTTTGGAATGATGCTCGTGCAATGCCGTCCACGATCCCAGGTCGTTCCAGCCGAAAGCGGCCGGAATGCAGTATAGGTTCGAAGCTCCTTCGCCTTTGGCGGAGCGCGGCTCGAGCACCGCATAATCGATGCTGATGTTTTCACACTTGGGGTAAAGCCGGCGGAATGTGGCGGCAAACTTCCGCGTGCCAAATGTATCTGCAATCTGCTTCAGCGTCGCCGCTGTTTTCGGCAGATGTTCATTCAAAGCATTGGTGAGCGTGCGCGCACTCCATAGGAACATCCCGCTGTTCCAGAAATAGTTCCCCGCTCGCACAAATTCGACCGCTCGCATGGCGTCGGGCTTCTCAGTAAAGCGGCGTACCTCCAGAATCTCACCTTGCAAAGCCGCCCCGGCCTCGATGTACCCGTATCCGGTCTCAGCGCGAGTGGGGCGGATTCCCAGAACCACTATGTTCTCGCCCGCGCCAGCCAGTTCAACTCCCTGCTGCAACGTCTTCCGATACTGCTGCTCATCTCCAATCACGTGGTCGGAAGGAAACAAGCCGATGACCGCGTCCGGATCGCTACGGAGCAGCATAAAAGCCGCCAGGCCGATGGCGGGGGCAGTGTTGCGGCCAACCGGCTCAGCGATAATTTGCCGCGGCTCCAATCGCGGGAGCTGCCGTCCGATTTCACGGCGAAGATCTTCGTTGGAGATGATCCAAAAACGCTTCGCCGGAGCCAGCGGCAGCAAACGCGCCACGGTTTGCTGCACCATGGTGCGGGTCCCGTCCAGCGCGAGCAACTGTTTCGCGCGGCGCTTCCGGCTCAGCGGCCAAAACCGCGTGCCGCGCCCGCCGGCGAGGATTACGGGGTAAAAGTTGGGTGCTTTCTTCACTCCGAATGACAGAGTACCAGAAGGGATTGCGCTTGAACCATGCCGTGTTGTGGGGAGTAGACTACATTCGAGTTGCGGGTTCAGGCATGGCTTCTCCGGGTACGCGGGCTTTCAGAAATTCCACCTGCCACTGGGGACGAACCCTGAATTCGCCTGCGCTCGCAGGTATGACGACCGCGTCACCCTTGCCGAAGGTTACCGACTGCGCTCCCGGAGCTTCCACAATTCCGCAGCCTTCCACCGCCACCAGGACTTGAGCGGAACTCTTCCCCGAGGCGTCGCGAGTCTGAAAGTCGAGTGGAGACTTCGCTTCAAACATGTCGACGACGAAATACGGCCCGGCGATCAAAGCGGATTGGCGACTCCCAGTTCCAGCCAGCTCCACCGGCGCCGGCCGCATTGCCTTCCCCGAGCCAACCTGCTCCTTCACCACGGCCAGGCCCTCTTTGAGATGGAGTTCTCGCCCGCGCCCGTAGTCGTACAGGCGGTAGGTAATGTCCGACTGCTGCTGGGTTTCGACAATGATGGCGCCGGGCCCAAGCGTGTGCACGGTGCCCCCGGCGACGTAAATCATTTCGCCGGGGAAAACGTTCAACCAGTTCAGCATCTCTTCGGCGAGCTGCTCCTGAATCGCCTTTTCGAATTGTTCCCGCGTAACTCCCGGCATGAGCCCGAGGCCAACCTGCGCTCCTGGCTTGGCGTGAGCCACGTACCAGCATTCGGTCTTCCCCCAAGGCTGGCCAACACGCTGCGCCGCCTCATCGTCAGGATGCACTTGTACGGAAAGCTTTTCGTGGGGGAACAGGAACTTCAGCAGCAACGGAAAGCGAACCGGATCGGGAGCGGCGTCGCCAACCAGTTCCCGGCCAAATCGGGAACTCAGCTCCGTCAGCGATTTTCCCGCGAGCGGGCCGTTGGCGACTTTGCACGCATCGCCGGTCAGCCAGGCTTCCCCGATCTTCTCCTCGAAGCGGTGATTGGGATAAATCGGCGACAGGTCCTGCGTGCCCCAGGGGCGAGGATCAAACTGGGGCAGCATCAAGAACGGATAGAGTTCACTCATGGGGTGAATGTGTAGGACCGGGTCTCCGACCCGGTCGCCGAGCGCAACTCGGCCAGCCGTGGCACAAAGCCACAAACAACACTCTCGTGCAGGAATTCCAATCTACAACCCGGCTACAAACTTTCGAATCCGCTCCAGCCCCCGATCCAACTCCTTCACCGAAGTCGCATACGACACCCGAACATGCTCGCGAGTCCCGAAGCCTTCGGCCGGCACTACCGCGACGTGCGCCTCGCGCAGCAACCGTCCAGCAAAATCCGCCGGCGACTTGACGCCGCCACGCCCAAAGAACGCCGAAATATTGGGATAGACGTAAAACGCCCCCTCCGGCATGTTGCACTTAATCCCGCGAATGCCGCGCAAACCACTGACCATGTGGTCTCGCAGTTTGATGTACTCCTGCCGCATCTCCTCCACGCACTGCTGCGAGCCATTCAATGCAGCCACCGCCGCCTTCTGCGCGATCGACGTTGGGTTGGACGTAGATTGGCTCTGCAGCTTCGCCATCGCGCCGGCTACCTGCACCGGAGCCAGCCCGAATCCCATCCGCCAGCCGGTCATGGCATAGGTTTTTGAAAGCGACCCTGCGATGACCACACGCTCCCGGTACTCGCGCAGACAGCCCACCGAAAACTGGCGATCGGTGTAATTCAGATACACGTAGCACTCATCCGAAAGCACCCAAATGCCGCGCTGGGCCGCCACGCGCAGAACTTCGGTTTGGTCCTCGGGAGACATCACCGCTCCCGAAGGGTTGGACGGCGAATTCAGGATGATCATCTTGGTGCGCGGCGTTATCAGCCGCGCCACCATATCCGCGGTCACGCGGAAACCCTGAGCCTCGTCGGTTTCAAGAAACACGCACTTGCCGCCGGCATAGCAAACGATGTCCTTGAACGACACCCAATAGGGCACGGGCAGAATCACTTCATCGCCGTGATCGACCAGCACCTGGATCGCATTGAACAGCACATGCTTTCCGCCGACCGAAACCACAGCTTCTTCGCGGCGATAGTCCGAGTCGAAGTCTACGGCATGGCGATGCGTAATCGCGTCGCGCAGTTCCGCCGTGCCCGCCGCCGCCGTGTATTTCGTGAAGTTCGCTTCAATCGCGGCGATCGCAGCATCCTTAATGTGCTGCGGAGTAGCGAAATGCGGCTCGCCTACGCTTAAATCCACGACCTCCACGCCCTGCTGGCGAAGCTTGTCGGCTTCCGCCACCACCGCCATCGTGGCGGAGGGTTCGATGCGGCCTATGCGCTCGGTAAGTTTAAATGCCGGAACTGCCTCCGTGACTGGGGTCATGCTCGTTTACCTACCTTCATGGTTCTAACGTTCTGTAGTTTGACCGCCGGATCCAGCTTCTCTCTCAGCCTTTGCTCCACCATCTCCGGAACCAGATCTTTGACCGATCCCCCGAGTTGCGCGACCTCGCGCACCAGCCGCGAACTAAGATACGAATACTTCCCGGCCGGCATCATGAACACCGTCTCCAACTCAGGATGGAGCTTGCGGTTCATGAGCGCCATTTGCAACTCGTATTCATAATCGCTGATGGCGCGAATGCCGCGCAGCACGGCTTTCGCCTTCATTCGCACCGCATAGTCCACGGTCAGCCCGGCGAAAGTATCGACCCGTACATTGCGAAACGGTTCAGTCATGGCTTCCAGCATCAGCCGCCGCTCGCCCAGGCTGAACAGCGGGCTCTTCTCCGAATTGCGGAGAATGGCCACGATCAATTCGTCGAAAATATTGCTGCCCCGCTCGATTAAATCCAGATGCCCGTTCGTCGGAGGATCAAACGAGCCGGGATAGATGGCCAGGACTTTTTTCAATGGTCCTCTTTTCAGGCTTCTGTTTCCAGGCGTCCGCCCACAAGCCTCGACTTCTTCGATGAAAGGGCGCGAGCAAGCGGGCAGGCTGGGGCGAAAGAAAGATTCTATTCGGCAAGGAGCAGGGATGGCAAACCGGGTCCAGCTCGATCTCCCCTGTGCCTCCCTGTGTCCTCTGTGGTTAATCTGTTTTCAACCACGGGGAACACAGGGAGGCACAGGGAAATCGCTTCGAAAAAGATACCGCTACCGCCTCGCCGCCGGCACCTTCGCTGCCTCCGGAGGCGCG
The DNA here is from genome assembly GCA_963735545.1 of uncultured Acidobacteriaceae bacterium. Classification (GTDB taxonomy): domain Bacteria; phylum Acidobacteriota; class Terriglobia; order Terriglobales; family Acidobacteriaceae; genus PALSA-270. The sequence goes on along the minus strand of CAVTLU010000016.1, from coordinate 4,458 downwards.
CTGGGCATGGTCGTGACTCGCGCTCCCTGCGACGTTCCCTGCACCGCGGCTTGTGCCTGAGCCTGAGCCGCGGGAACCGGTGCCGGAGCCGCTGCCGGGATCAACCCCAACTGCTTCCGCACTTCGCTCTCCAGCTTGGCAAAGGTCTCCTTGTTGTCCTTGAGGAACTGCCGCGCGTTCTCGCGGCCCTGGCCGATGCGTTCACCCTTGTAGCTGAACCACGAACCGGATTTCTCCAGAATGTTGCTATTCACTGCCAGGTCGAGCAGATCGCCCTCACGTGAAATTCCCTCACCATACATAATGTCAAATTCGGCCTCGCGGAAAGGCGCCGCAACTTTGTTCTTCACCACTTTGATCTTGGTTCGCGAACCGGTGACCACGTCGCCTTCTTTGATCGCGGCAATGCGGCGGATGTCGATTCTTACAGAGGAGTAAAACTTCAGCGCACGGCCGCCGGTAGTCGTTTCCGGATTGCCGAACATTACGCCGATTTTTTCGCGGATCTGGTTGATGAAAATCAAACAGGTGCGCGATTTGGAAACCGTCCCAGTAAGCTTGCGCAGCGCCTGCGACATCAGCCGCGCCTGCAATCCCATGTGGCTGTCTCCCATTTCGCCGTCGAGTTCAGCCTTGGGCACAAGAGCCGCCACCGAATCGACTACGAGGACGTCAATCGCCCCCGAGCGCACCAGCGCCTCAGTGATCTCCAGCGCCTGCTCACCGTAGTCGGGTTGCGAAACCAGAAGATTGTCGACGTCCACGCCCAGCTTTTTGGCGTAGGCGGGATCGAGCGCATGCTCCGCGTCCACGAACGCCGCCATGCCTCCCGTTTTCTGCGCTTCGGCAATTACCTGTAAGGTGATGGTAGTTTTACCAGAAGACTCCGGCCCGAACACTTCGACCACCCGCCCGCGTGGGAAGCCGCCCACGCCCAGCGCCGCGTCGAACGAAATCGCCCCGGTGGAAATCACTGCGATAGGGACAATAGCTTCCTTCGAGCCCAGACGCATGATCGAGCCTTTGCCAAACTGTTTTTCGATCTGCGCGAATGCCAGATCAATTGCTTTAGTCCGTTCGTCGGCCATAAATAGCTGCTCCTCGAAAAATGGGGTAAGAGAACTTCCGTAGCCTACACGCTGGGCTGGCAGGGCGTAAGGTCATCCGTCACAAAAGCTGTGGAAAGATTATCACAGAGGCGAATAAAACACGAATAACTATATTGGGACGTACGGGCCGCCGGTTCCCAGACCCTACGATTAACGTTTGGGCATGCCTAAAATCGCAATGGCGCCCCAGATTTTCTTGTCCGGCCAGGGGCAACCCGTAGTAGAATCCCCGGCGTCTTTAATCTGCCGCGACGCGGATTAGACTCGCGAGCCTCACCCACGAGTCTTCGCGCCCAGGAGGGTTTCATGGACCAAAGGGCCCTTGGGAGTACCGCTGCTTCTCTCTCCGATTCACAAGCAACTAAACAGCACGCCAGCCGCGGGGTATGGGTTCTAACCGCCTACGGAATTTCAGGTCTGGCGCTTTTAGCAGTACTGGCCTACTACTTCTCGGACTTCATCACTCACTAGGCGCCCGGCCTTGCATGTGGTCGCGGGCGACTCGCCCGCGTACAAGCTGGTGGTGGTGTGTTCCGAGTTTGGGAATCCCCGCTGGCGTGCGGATGCTCCCATTTCCCCATGCTACAATGTGCCCGCTGAACGTTTCTCCCGGCTGAGAATCGAGCGGGTTTCCCCACATTTCAAAGAAAAGCAAGCCGGACTGAATTCCGTGGCTAACGATCCCTCCAAGACTGACGCCGTGACCTACGCCGACGCTGGCGTAGACATCGAACGCGGGAACCGCACCAAGAAGCGGATCAAGTATCTCGCCCACAAAACGTTCACCCGCGGCGTACTCAGCGAGATCGGCGGCTTCGGTGCCCTGTTCGCCATCGACAAGCAGAAGTATCTCGATCCGGTTCTGGTTTCAAGCGTCGACGGCGTCGGCACGAAATTACAGATCGCCTTCGCCATGAACGTCCACACCACCGTGGGCGCCGACCTGGTGAACCACTGCGTCAACGACATCGCCGTGCAGGGCGCCACGCCATTGTTCTTCATGGACTACCTCGCCACCGGCAAGCTCGATCCGGAAATTGCGGTGCAGGTCGTCGAGGGAATTTCCGCCGCCTGCAAGCAAAACGGCTGTGCCCTAATAGGCGGCGAGACCGCCGAGATGCCCGGCTCCTACCCCGAGGGCGAGTACGATCTGGCGGGATTCATCGTGGGAGTGGTGGAGCGCGAGCGCATCCTGACCGGCAAAACCGTGGAGCCCGGCGATGTGATTCTGGGCCTGCCCTCGAACGGCTTGCACACTAACGGCTACTCACTGGCTCGCAAGCTGCTTTTTGAAGTTGGCAAGTACACCCCTGACAGCTACGTGAACGAACTGAAGGGCAAAGTCGGCAACGAACTGCTGCGCACGCACAAGAGCTACTGGCCGGTGGTGAGAAAGATGATTGCCGGCGAATGCGTTTCGGCTTTGGCGCACATTACCGGCGGAGGCATCACCGAAAACCTTCCCCGCGTTCTGCCGCGAGGTGTAGCCGCTGTCATCGAAACCGGCTCCTGGCCGGTGCTGCCCATCTTTGAGCACCTGCAACAGCTAGGCAACGTCCCCCAGGAAGAAATGTTCCGCACCTTCAATATGGGGCTGGGAATGCTGATCGTGGTCCCGTCCAAGAAGTTTAAGAAAGCGCAGACGGTGCTGGAGCGCGCAGGGGAGAAGGCTTATACCGTGGGTAGGATTGTAAAGGGGGAGCGGAAGGTGATGTACACGTAGTTCTATCGGTCCTCGGTAGCGCATTCAAAAGCAGGACTCCACTATGTCCCTTCGGTTCATGCGGTTTTCCACAATGTGAAAACTGATTCGCCACTGGAACATCCCAATAGAGTATTCTGTGTTCACACCTGCTGCTTAAGAATGAATGTCGTATGAAGCGATTGTCTGAAATGGACACCGTCGTCAAGCGTGTGCTTCCATATCTGAAAAGGCGAGAATATGACCAAGAGAAGGACTTTGACTTTGAGACTCCCATGCGGCTGGCGGCCCGTGACGCCATGGGGTATGCCGATCTAATCGTCACCTGCGGTAAAGCAGAACCTCAGTTCCTTATCGAAGCCAAGCGCGATTCGCGAAAACTCACTCCTAAGAGGTTGTTGAAAAACCACTGCCCCTCCAGGGCTGCGGTGTGGTAAGAAGCAGAGATGCGCGGAGACGATCAGCAACTGCAAACGGGGATGTTCAGCTATGTGGCATTGGAAGACCGGATTCCAGCGGATCATCCGCTACGCGGGGTGAGGAAGCTGGTGGAGGCGGTCTTGGCGGGGATGTCGAAGGAGTTTGACGGGCTGTATTCGCAAGTGGAACGGCCGCATCGATTGCGCCGGAGCGGTTACTGCGGGCGCTGCTGCTGCAGGTGTTTCTATTCGGTGCGCAGCGAGCGGCTGTTGATGGAGCAGCTCGACTACAACTTGCTGTTTCGCTGGTTTGTCGGGCTTGGAGATCGACGACGCGGTGTGGAACCACGCGGTGTTCAGCAAGAACCGCGACCGGCTGCTGAATCAAGATCTGGCGCAAAAGTTCTTTGCGCAGTGAAAAGCAAGCGGCAGGGCTGATGTCGAATGAGCATTTCACGGTGGACGGCACGCGATCGAGGCCTGGGCGGGGCAGAAGAGCTTTCGCCGCAAGGACGACGGCGACGGTACCGGGAGCGGCGGAGATTTTCACGGCGAGCCGCGCCGCAACCAAACGCACGCTTCGCGCACCGACCCCGAAGCGCGGCTGTATAAGAAGTCGGCGGCAGCGAATCCAAGTTCAGTTACCTGGGCCACGTCTTGGTGGAGAACCGGCACGGGTTGATCGTGGCCGCGATGCTGACGCAGGCCGACGGCACGGCCGAGCCGACGCGGCGATATTAATGTTGCACGAGTTGACCCGGAAACGAAGCGGTCGGATCACGGCGGAGCAGACAAGGCGTATGACACGCGAGATTTCGTCGACACGGTGCGGGAATTGGGGGTGACGCCGCACGTAGCCCGGCGACAGAACGGCGCCATCGACCAACGCACCAGCCGACATGAGGGGTATGCGATCAGTTTACGCAAACGTTGGTTGGTGGAGAAGCCGTTCGGCTGGCTGAAGCAGATCGGGCCCCTGAAGAAAGTGAAACTACGGGGACTGGCGAAGGTGGATTGGTTGTTCGTGTTCAGCTGCGCCGCCTTCAACCTGATCCGTATCCCGAAACTGCGGGCGCAGAGCGCGTGAAAGAAGCGACGGATCCACGTTTCGGCTGGGTTAGTCGGACATCGCGGGCAGAATCGGAGTCGCAACAACAAAACCCACCGTGAGCGTGCGCTTCTTTGAATGATCCACACGCCGCGCGAAGGGTATTTTCAACAGGCTCCT